>DATIPJ010000594.1:0-3215 GCA_035472155.1 Kofleriaceae bacterium | reverse complement strand
GCGCAATCCTGATGCTCACCGCGCGCGACGCGATCTCCGATCGGGTCCTGGGGCTTGAGGCCGGCGCAGATGACTATCTCGTCAAGCCGTTCGCGATCGAGGAGCTAGTCGCGCGTATCCACGCGCTCTCGCGGCGCGGCCGGCCAGCCGGTTCGCTGCTCGCCTACGGCGACCTGACGCTCGACACTGACAGCCGGGTCGCGACTCGGCGCGGCAGGGCCCTCGAGCTGACCGCTCGCGAGGTGGATCTGCTCGAGTTGCTGCTGCGCGCGCCTAAGCAGGTGGTTTCGCGTGAGCGCGCCGTCGAGGAGGTCTGGGACGGCGCCGCTTCCGCCAATGTGGTTGACCGCTACGTCGCGAATCTGCGAGCCAAGCTCGGCGATCCACCGTTGATCGAGACCGTCCGCGGCGTGGGTTTTGTGCTGCGCGAATGAGGATCGTCCGTTCGCTGCGTGGTCGCTTGGTGGGCGCCGCGGCGGTGGCGGTCTTCTTGGCGGTCGCGGGGATCGCCGGCGCCGCCGCCGAGTTCGTGACCTACGAACTGAGCAGCAACCTCGACACGAGCCTACGGCAACGCGCCGGCGATGTCGCGCGGCTGAGCGCTTCCGTGCCGGCGCTGCTGAGCACACCAGGAGCTCTCGACAGCGCGGAGGGCGGCAGGCAGTTGGACGTGGAGGTGCTCGACGCGCGCGGCCGGATTCTCAGCCGTTCGCTGTCACTCGGCGCGCGTGTGCTTCCAACGGTGACAGTGGTGAGGCGAGCCCTGATGGACGGCCGGTCCGGGTACGCCGATTTCACGATAGGCCAACGCCGGTCGCGCCTCTATGCGGCCCCGCTCGCGGACACCGGCGGACAAGCGAGCGGTGGTGTGGTCATCGTCGCCTCTCAGCTCGGTGATATCGACTCCGTCGGCCGGCGCCTGCGTTTGGGCTTGCTTTTGTTCGGCGGTGGCGCTGCGCTGATTGGCGCCTTGCTCGCGGCGCTGCTGGTGACGCGCGCGCTGCGTCCGTTGTACCGGCTCTCTCGCGGGGTCGCCGCGATCGAGCGCACCGCCAGTCCAACGCAGCGCGTCGAGGAGCCGGGTACGCGAGACGAGCTTCAGAACCTCGCCGGCGCGCTGAATCGCATGCTGGGCGCGCTCGAGGCGACTCACGATCGCGAACGACGGATGCTGGCCGACGCCTCGCACGAGTTGCGCACGCCGCTCACGTCGTTGCTCGGCAACATCGAGTTCCTGGCAGCGTGGGGCGCGAGCGACGAGCTGATCCACGATCTGCGCCACGACGCGGCACGGCTGGACAGACTCGTAGGGGATCTCCTTACGCTCGAACGGGCCGGAGCAACCTCCACTCCCGATGAGCCGGTCGACCTCGCCTGCGTGGTCGCCGAGGCGGTCGCCGGACAGGATCGCGTCGGTAGCGTCGTTGATGCCCGCCCCGTCGTATCGGGGGAGGCGGCGGCGCTCGTTCGTGCGGTAACGAACCTGATCGAGAACGGCCTGGTACACGGTCCAGCCGGCGGGCTGGTGGATGTCGCTCTCCGCCAGCACGGGGACCTCGCGGAAATCTCGGTCAGCGACGGAGGCTCGGGCATACCCGAGGATGCACGAGAGCGCGCCTTCGAGCGCTTCTGGCGCGGCGAGGATTCCGCCGGACGGCCTGGTTCGGGCCTGGGTCTCGCGATCGTTCGCGCGATCGCCGTGCGCCACCGCGGCACGGTCCGCGTCGAGGGCGCGACCGTGACGATCACGCTGCCGACTACCGCCGATCAACCTCCCACGCGCCGCGCGCCGACGATGGCAGCAGGCCCGTGATCGCCGAGCAGACGTGCGACACCAGCGGAGGGCCGGACGGCCTCACGTCAGGCCGCGCCCTTGGTGTGCTCGTGTTCGTCGTCGGGGGCGCGAGTTTGGGCACTGAGATCGCGGCGGCACGCTTGCTTGCGCCCTACTTCGGCGCCTCGACGATCATCTGGGCGAACACGATCGCGACCGTGCTCGTCGCGCTCTCGGCGGGATACGCCCTCGGCGGGCGCATCGCCGACCGCTCACCTCACATCTCACGGCTGTGTCAGCTGGTGCTCGCGGCAGCGCTCATGCTCGCGGCCATCCCATTTGTGAGTGCCCCGCTACTGCGGCTCGCGGCCAGCGCGCTCGGCTCGCTGTCGGTCGGGGGCTTCTTCGGCTCGCTCGTTGCTGTCCTCGTACTCGTGGCAGTGCCGATCGTTCTGCTCGGGATGGTCGCGCCCTTCGCAATCCGCCTCTCGATTGCACACCCCGAAGACTCCGGGAAGGTGTCCGGCCACCTCTACGCCCTCTCGACATGCGGCTCGCTGGTAGGCACGTTTCTCGCCGCGCTGGTGCTGATCCCATTCGCCGGCACACACAGGACGTTCCTGGCCTTCGCGCTGGGCCTGGCGATCGTCGCAGTGCCGGGCCTGTCCAGGCGCTGGACAGTCGCACCGATCGCTCTGCTCGTCTTGCTCGTGCTTCCCCCGGGCGCCGTCAACGCCGGTGTCACGGGCGAAGGGAAGGTGATCTATGAAACCGAAACGCCCTATCAGTACGCGCGCGTGGTGGAACGGCCCGACGCTGAACGGCTGCTGCAACTAAACGAAGGCGTCGCCATGCACTCACTGTATGTACCGCATAGCTACCTCACGAACAACTACTGGGATCAGCTCCTGGTGCTGCCGTTTGCCGGACTCTCCTCCCCGCCCTCACGGATCGCGATCCTCGGGGACGCGGCCGGCACAACCGCGCGCGCCTACAGCCACTACTTCCCCCATACGACGATCGACGCGGTGGAGCTGGACGGGCAGCTGACCTCGATCGGACACCGCTTCTTCGGTCTGCCGACGCTGCCAACCTTGCACTTCATCACCGCCGACGCGCGGCCGTGGCTCGCATCCACCTCTCGACGCTACGACGCGATCTTCCTCGACGCCTACCGGCAACCGTACATCCCGTTCTACCTCACCACGCGCGAATTCTTCGCGCTCGTACGCGCCCACCTGAGCGCGAGAGGCGTGTTCGTCATCAACGTCGGACACCCAGAAGGCTCAGATGGGCTAGATGACCTGCCCACAGACCTAGTGAACACCTGAAGGACGTCCGGCCTCCAACGGAGGGTGCGGTTTCCACAACTGCATCACCGAAGGAGGCCGGACATGGAAGACCGTAGGTGCAAGCTCGGACTGGCCGGGCGTCTTGAGTT
>DATIPJ010000593.1:0-5673 GCA_035472155.1 Kofleriaceae bacterium | reverse complement strand
GACACCACCGCGGAGCCAGCGCCGGCGGCCACCGCCGATCTGCCACGGGGGCGTGCGCCAACCGCGAGGCGCCGGCGTACGACCGCGCTCGCGGCGACCGCGCTCGCCATGGCGGCCGGCGTGGCCCTGGTGCTGTTCATGCGCCATTCCCCCGCGGTCGATCCGGCCGAGCGCAATGGCTCCTCGACGCCCATCGAGGTGACACGCGGCAGCCACGTCGAGGCCGGCCGGCTCGCCTTCGATCACGCCATCCAGGTCACCCGACCGAACGTCGCCGTTCCTCACGAGCTCCGCGACGGCGATACGGTGATGACCGGCGACCGCCTCCGCGTGTTCGTCGTGACGTCGATCGACGCACACCTGTACCTTGCATTCTGTGCGAGCCAGCACCTGCACACGCTCCCGTCGCCGCACGGTGCGCTCGCCAAGGCCGGCCAGCTCGCGGCGATTCCCGACGCAGGTGGCGAGCTCCTGCTCGACGACCAGGTGGGCTCCGAAGTCCTGTACGTCATCGTGAGCCAACCGGAGCTTTCGCAGGCCGACCCCGCGCTGGCCGCACGGATCGCCACCGCCAGCGATCCCACCCAGATGGTGGATTGTGGCACGAGCCTCGATCTACTCATGAAGGCAGAAGCGGCCGACGGCGTGGCAGTCGTCCGCTACCGGTTCAACCACGTCGCGCGCTAAGACGGCTCGCATTCGCTCAGCTAGATGCTGCGCGTGGCGACGAACTCGCCTTCGCGGATCCACGTGTGGCCGTCGGGGGCGAGGGCGTCACCGAGCCAGTGGAACGAGCGAGCGGTGATCTCGGTGAACATCCAGCGCGTGGTGGTGCCGTTGGGGCGCACGCCGAGCTGGACGATGTGGTGGCCGCTGCGCCGGCCGATCTGCTGCTCGTAGTGGCTGCGGGCGGGATTGGACCAGGCGATGCGCCAGGCCTGAAGCGTGGGATCCCAGCACCGCAGGGTGGTCCCGTACATGTTCTGGCTCGGGTCGGCCGGCGGGCGCGCGCCGCGCGCGGGCATGATCCAGGTGTCCTGGATCGCGCGGCCCTCGAGGACCCAGGCGGCGTGGAGCTCGCCGGTGAGACCGCGGCCGGTGACGTCGACGCCGGCGTAGTGGCGGACCTCGAGGGTCCAGCTGCCGACGAGGAAGCCGTAGAGGTCCGAGGCCTCGGCGAGCTCGGCGGCGCGGCCCGGGCTGAGGAGGGCGGTGGGGAGCTCGAGGGTCATTTGGCCTCCATGCAGACGGCCTCGACGTTGTTGCCGTCGGGGTCGACCAGGAAGGCGGCGTAGTAGGTGGGGGCGTAGTCGGCGCGCAGGCCGGGCTTGCCATTGTCGCGACCGCCGGCGGCGGCGCCGCGCTGGTGGAAGCGATCGACGGTGGCGCGATCGGCGGCGCGGAAGGCGATGTGCGCCGCGGTCGCGGTCTTGCTCGCGTAGAGCCAGAGCGCGGGCTCGCTGGGGCGGCCGATGCCGGCGCTGGTCTCGTCGCGCGAGCAGACCTCGTAGCCGAAGGGGGCGAGGGCCGCCTCGTAGAAGCGGATGGCCGCGGCGAGGTTCTTCACGTGCAATCCAATGTGGTCGTACATGGCGTTCTCCTTGCGGCCAATCTAAGGACCGGGTCGCCGCAGAACTTGGAGAATCTTGCGATCGGGGCGGACGACGGGCTCGGCGATCTTCGGGGCTTTGCACGAGGTTGCGCGCGTGCAAAAAAAGAGCGGGCCGATGTCGATCTGACCGGGGCTCGATTGTCGTCCGGTCATAACGCTTCACCGGAGAATGACCATGAAGTTTCTGATGACGTATGCGCAGAACCCCAATGTCCCGCCGCCCACCCCCGAGAAGATGGCGCAGATCGGCGCGTTCACCGAGAAGAACATTCGAGCGGGGGTCGTCGTGATGACGGGTGGGCTGGTCCGGCCCACGCGCGGGATCCAGATCCGCTGCGAGAGCGGCAAGGTCAGCATCACCGACGGGCCGTTCGCGGAGACCAAGGAGCTGATCGACGGATTTGCGCTGGTGCAAGTGCCGTCGCGCGACGAGGCGATCCGGGTCGCCTCGGAGTTCATGCAGCTCGCCGGCGACGGCACGGGCGAGATCTTGCAAGTGTTCGACCAGGGCGAGGGTCAGCCGCCGCGCTGACCTGGCGCTAAGCTCGGGCGGTGACAGCCGACATCCCGGGCGCCATTGCACGCGTTTGGAAAGACGAGGCCGCCAAGATCATCGGCGGCCTGGTTCGCATCGTGCGCGATGTCTCGCTCGCCGAGGAGCTGGCGCAGGATGCGCTGGTCGCGGCGCTCGAGCAGTGGCCGGCGTCGGGGATGCCGATGAATCCGGCCGCGTGGCTGACGACGACCGCGCGCAATCGTGCGCTGAACGCGCTGCGGCGGGCCAAGGTCGCCCAGCGCACGAGCGAGGCCACCGCGCTGGAGGCCGCGCCCGACGAGCCCCACACGGCAATCGAGGCCGCCATGGACGACGATGTCGGCGATGACGTGCTCCGCCTGATCTTCATCGCCTGTCACCCGGTACTATCGAAGGAAGCGCGCGTCGCGCTCACGCTGCGCATGGTCGGCGGGCTGACGACCGAGGAGATCGCGCGTGCGTTTCTGTCGACGGAGGTCACGATCGCGCAGCGCATCGTGCGCGCCAAGCGAGCGCTCGGCGCGGCCGGCGTTGCCTTCGAGCTGCCGCACGGCGACGAGCTGAGCCCGCGGCTTCACTCGGTGCTCGAGGTCGTGTACCTGATCTTCAACGAGGGGTATGCGGCAACCGGCGGCCAGGACCTGGTGCGCGCAGACCTGTGCGACGAAGCGCTGCGGCTCGGGCGGCGGCTGGCGGGGCTGGCGCCCGACGAGCCCGAGGTGCACGGGCTGTCGGCGCTGATGCACCTGCAGGCGTCGCGCGCCGCGGCGCGGATCGATGCCGCGGGCGAGCCTGTGCTGCTGGCCGACCAGGACCGCGGGCAGTGGGACCGCGCGCTGATCGCGCAGGGGCTCGCGGCGCTCGGGGCAGCCGAGCGGTTGGTCGATCGCCTGACCGACGAGCCCGGGGCATATCAGCTGCAGGCGGCGATCGCGGCCTGTCATGCGCGCGCTGCGTCCGCCGTGGCCACCGACTGGGAGCGCATCGCCGCGCTCTACGGCGAGCTCGCGCGGCGTGCGCCATCGCCGGTGATCGAGCTCAATCGCGCCGTCGCGATCTCGCGCGCCCGCGGCCCCGCCGCCGGGCTGAAGCTGCTCGATGTGCTCGAGCGCGAGCCGGCCCTCGCGCGCTATCACCTGCTGCCGAGCGCGCGCGCGGATCTGCTCGAGCAGCTCGGTCGGTTCGACGAGGCGCGCGCGGCGTTCGAGCGCGCGGCGTCGCTCGCGGGCAATGCGCGGCAGCGCGAACGGCTCGAGGCCCGGGCCGCAGCATGCGCGCGCCGGGCCTCGTCGTGATGTCGCCGATCAGCCCGCCGTGACCTGGCAGCTGTTCTCGTCGGCCCACGTGGCGCCGCGGTAGTAGGCGCCACCGAACACGACGTTCACCCACAGCCGGTACTGGAAGCTCGAGCACATGAACGTGTTGCGGAAGAAGCGGTAGCGGTGGTTGCCGCCGAGCGGCGAGCCATCGTCGAACACCGACCACGCAGCGCTCGAGTTGCTGCGGCGGTCCGTCCGCACGCCCCACGCCCACATGCTCGACGTCGTGCGGCAGACATCGAAGTAGAACTTCGGCGCGTAGCCGACGTAGCCGGTGGTGCTGGCGCTCTCGGTGGCGGCGTACTGGCCATCGAGCGGCGGCGCCCAGGCGTCGAACGCGGCCTTCCAGCTCGAGAACGACCCGCAGGTGAACGGCTCCGTGGCGCTGCTGCCCGCGACGCTCGCGGCGGTGAGCGCGCGCGGCTCGAGGGCGTACGCACGGTCGACCTCCGCGAGCAGCCGGTGCTCGCGCACCAGCTCGTCGGGCGCGGCCTTGCTCGGCACGAGCGCCCGGTAGAGCTCGAGGGCCGACGGCTTCTGCGCGAGCAGGGCATCGATCACCGGCGTGGCCTCGGGGCTCGCGATCGCGATGCTGATCACCGGGTCGTCGCCGGGCGCGCGCTCGTTGAAGAACGTGACCGTCGCCCCCTCGCCGGTGGTGAGCCGGGCGACCACGCGCGGCGGGTCCTGGGTCAGGGCGTCGCCGCCGGTGTCGGCCAGAAAGTCCGCAGGCGCGCCGCCGGATGTACCGCACGCCGCCACCGCCGCCACCGCCGCCACGAACGCTGCCATCGCGGCGCGTCGAGCCATCACAGAATGCTTCATGTCCATCTCCGTCGTTGAAGTTCGGCGCAGATAGAGCCCGCTCGGCCGCGGACGTTACAGGTCAGCGCTTGCGGAGGATCGTTCGCGTGAGCTTGGCCAGGTTCGCGGGGGTGAACCGAAACCAGAACCCGACGTTCATCCCGTTGTCCCGCCACCCGGGATTGGCCCGCATGTACACGCGCGCCTCGGGCCGCTCGTAGTACGCCGGCGAGTACTGCGCGAACGTCTCGTCGGTGACGCGGATCCCGACCGCGAACAAGCTGGTCGCCTCGTCGAGCCAGTAGTGGCTCTGTGCGGCCGACCGCTCGAACGCCGCCCGGACCGCGCGTCCCTCGGCGTCCGCCGCGCGCGCATCGAACAGCGTGTACTGCGCCAGCGCCGACGTGATCGACACGAAGCCGAACAGGCTCGCCAGCGACAGCCGGTAGTACCGCGTCCCCGGATGGCGCAGCTGGTTCTCGAAGTAGAAGCGCAGCCCCGAGCGCAGGTGCAGCGCTCGGTTGCGAAACGCCGGATCGACCCGCAGCTTGCCCCCGAACACGGCCCGGCACCCAGGCAACTCCATCGGCGTCGTGCGCCAGAACTGGAAGCCCACCGGCTCGCCGGTGTCCGCCCGCTCGTAGATGTGCACCACGTCGTTGGTCTCGGCGTGCAGGCGGAAGTGCTCCGGGTCCTCGGCGAGCAGCCGGTTCGCCAGCCCATGCAGCGACCCGAGCAGCTCGCGGGTGAACGCGCGCCGCGGCACCGTGCGCGCACGAGTGGCAACCTTCTCCCTGGACAATGGACGCTCCATCCGGCCGATACGCGTCCGTATGACATCCTCCAGGCGGCGCGTCCAGACCCACGTCCTGCGACTACGTGCTGCGCAGGTAGCTCTCGAACGGTGCGAGGCCCCGACGCGTGAACCCGTCGCGCAGCTTCTCCAGAGAGACTCCCAGGTCACCCAGCGCCACCTGGATCATGGTCGGCTGCTGCCACAGGTTGGCCGGAGGTAACCCGTGGAAGGCATAGCGGGGGCCTACCGAGACAAGCTCCGCCCAGTGCCGGTGTACGGCGCGCAGAAACATGCTCACAGAGGCGGACCGTTCCACCAGCGCGAGACCCGATATGGTCAACAACGTGGTGACCCCCCAGGCGTACTCCAGGCTCGTTTGCACGAAATCCTTTACAACGGCGTCGGACAACTTCTTTGCCACGACCGCCTTGTGAACATTGTGCGTGATCAGGTGGCAGTGGATGTGCGGCGCTGAACCGAGAGTTCCTCGTCCTCCCTCGATGATGAGATCACCCGGAAGCTCACTCGTGTCGCTGGTGCTCCCCATCGCTTCGAGATAGGGCTTCCCTCGAGCGAGATGTCGAACCACCTGCAAGCAGCGCTTTCG
>DATIPJ010000592.1:0-6917 GCA_035472155.1 Kofleriaceae bacterium | reverse complement strand
CCGCGTTCGAGGATCCGTGGGAGGTGCTGCGCGCCGAGGCCAGCCTGCCGGTCGAGGTCGATCCGCGGACCGCGGGCCTCGACGATCCCGAGGAGCGCCGCCGGCTCGCGGCGATCATGAACCGCGGCGTCGGCCGCGCGGTCGGCTACGTCCTCCCGCTCGCCCGCGACGCGGCCGGCTGGCGCACCGAGCGCTGGAAGCTGCGCCGCGAGCAGCTGTTCCTGCTCTACGGCGACAGCCCGCTCGGACTGCGCCTGCCGCTCGGCAGCATCACCGGCGCCGCGGCGCCCACGTGGGCCGATGCCCCGACCTGGCACGACCCGCGCCGCGATGCTCCCGACGAGAGCAAGAAGGAGGAGGAAAAGGGGGAGGAGAGTGGCCGCGCTGCGGGCGATGGTCGCGGCGCAACCGATGGTCGCGGTGGCGATGACAACGATCGCGATACGCGCAATGGCCGTGATGCGGGCGATGCCCGCGATGGCAACGGTCGCGACACGCGCGATGCCCTTGAGGGCCGCGATGGCGATGGTCGCGACACGCGCGATGGCCGCAGTGCTGGCGACGGTCGCCATGCCGATCAGGCGAGGCGCGAACCGCCGTTGAGCGGCGTCGCGCAGTCGCACGCCGGGCATGCGATGCATGCGGAGCACAGTGCGTACGCGGCGTACGCTGATGCGGAGCTCGCCACACCGAGTGCTTCGTCGGCGCGATCCGGTGCGGCGTCGTCTGGGCGAGCCGATGGCTCGGGCGGCTCGCCCAGCGCGCGCCGGCGCGATGAGCGGGTGACGCCGCCGGGGATCCGGACTGCGCTTGCGATCGAGCCGCGCGATGGCGAGCTGTGGGTGTTCTTGCCGCCGCTCGGGCGCTTCGACGAGTTTTGCGACCTCCTGGCGGCGCTCGATCGCGCGCGCGAGGCGAGCGGGCTCGCGGTGAACCTCGAGGGGTATGGGCCGCCGCCGTCGCCGGAGAAGCTGCGGTTTGCCGTCACGCCCGACCCGGGCGTGCTCGAGGTCAACCTGCCGCCGGTGACGAGCTGCCGCGAGGCGGCCGCGCTTCATCAATCGGTGTTCGATGCCGCGCTCGCCTCGGGCCTGACGGCCGAGCGCTATCTGCTCGACGGACGCGCCGCGGGCTCCGGCGGCGGCAACCACATCACGATCGGCGGGCCGTCGCCCGAGCGTTCCCCGTGGCTGCGCGAGCCCGGGCTGCTCGCCAGCCTGGTGACGTTCGCGCAGCACCATCCGTCGCTGTCGTACATGTTCACCGGGATGTTCATCGGGCCGACCTCGCAGGCGCCGCGCGTCGACGAGGCGCGCCACGATGCGCTCTACGAGCTCGAGCTCGCGCTGCCTCGGCTGCACGAGAGCCCGCCGCCGTGGCAGATCGATGCGCTGCTGCGCCACCTGCTCGTCGACGTCGCGGGCTCGACCCACCGCGCCGAGATCTCGATCGACAAGCTGTTCGATCCGCAGACGCCGCATGGCCGCCAGGGCCTGGTCGAGCTGCGCGCGTTCGAGATGCCGCCGCATCCGCGCATGCTGGCGGCGCAGGCGATCCTCGCGCGCGCGCTCGTCGCCTCGTTCGCCGTGCAGCGCTACCAGCACAGCCTGGTGCGCTGGGGCAGCGAGCTCCACGATCGCTTCCTCCTGCCCTACTTCCTGTGGCGCGACTTCGAGGACGTCCTCGCCCATCTGTCGGCGAGCGGCATCGCACTGCCCGAGGGTGCGTACCGCCCGTTCATCGAGCTGCGCTGCCCGCTCGCAGGCGCGCTCGAGGTCGTCGACGCACGCATCGAGATCCGCAACGCGCTCGAGCCGTGGCACGTCCTCGGCGAGGAGGCGACGCAGGCCGGCACCGCGCGCTATGTCGACTCCTCCGTCGAGCGCATCGAGGTGCGCGCGATCGGCCTCGATCCCGAGCGCTACACCGTCGCGGTCAACCGCGCGGCGCTGCCGCTGCGCCCGGTCGCAGGCCGCGATGTCCGGGTCGGCGGCGTGCGGTTCCGTGCGTGGTGCCCGCCGCATGCGCTGCATCCGCACCTGGGCATTCATCACCCGCTGCGCATCGATGTCATCGACACCTGGGCGCGCCGCGGCGTGGCGGGCGCCGCGTACCATGTCTGGCACCCCGAGGGCCGCGCATTCGATGCCCCGCCGCTGACGCGCGTCGAGGCGGAGGCGCGGCGGTCCCGCCGGTTCACGGTGGAGGGGCCATCGCCCTGGCCGCTGATCGCGCGCGCCGTGCCGCCGCACCCCGACCAGCCGTTCACGCTCGATCTGCGCCGCATCGACCGGGGCACGCCGATGCCCGAGCCCGAGGAGTGGGCCGAGCCATGACCCGCGGCGCCTGGAGCACGCGCTGATGCCCAGCGAGGGTAACGAGCGCGACGGCCGGTCCGCGTGGCCCGACGACGCCGACGAGCTGGACGCCTCGCTCGCGATGCACGACGAGCTGGTCGCGCGGCGCGGGGTCGAGATCTGGATCGGCGCCGAGCCGACGTTCACGCGGCCCGACTCGGTCGAGGCGGCGTGGACCAGCGCCGCTGCCGGCGACGACAAGCTCGCCCGCGCCCACGCCCTGGCGAGCGCGCTCGCCGACCGGCTGCCCGGCGCCGCCGTCTCGCGGGTCATCGGCCGGCAGTTTCCCGACGAGGATCACCCGCGCTTCGCGTTCGGCGTGCGCTGGCGCGACGCGACCGCCGCCGCATCGCCCGCGCGCTGCGCGATCGACGATCCGGCCGAGCCGGCGCCGACCGAGCTCGGCGACGACCACTGGCTCACCGTCACGCCCGACCCCGGCGTCGTCGAGGTCAACATGGCGCCGTGCGGTCAGGTCCGCGCATTCGCGCACCAGGCGCGCCGGATCTGGGACGCTGCGCACGCGGCGGGCCTGGGCGCCACGCGCTACCGCTTCAACGGCGACATCGCCGACGCGGGCGGCGGCGGCCAGCTCTCGCTCGCCGGCGCGCGCCCCGAGCACAGCCCGTTCGTGCGCTACCCGCACGTCCTGCCCGCGCTGATCCGCTACGTCAACAACCACCCGTCGCTGTCGTACTGGTTCGCCAACGAGTGCGTCGGCTCCGCCTCGCAGGGCCCGCGCCCCGACGAGGGCACGCGCGAGCGCTGGGACGAGCTCGCCGTCACCCTCGCCTGGCTCGAGCGCCTCGCCGACCGCGGCGAGCTCACGCCCGAACGCCTCTGGCAGGCGCTGGGCTCGCTCCTCGTCGACGCGTCGGGCAACTCGCACCGCGCCGAGATCAACGTCGAGAAGCTGTGGAACCCGCACATCCCCGTCCACGGCGCGCGCCACGGCCGCATGGGCCTCGTCGAGCTGCGCTCGATCCGCATGCCCGAGCGGCCCAACATGCTCGCCGCCCTCGCCGTCCTGTTCCGCTCGATCATCGCGCGCCTGGTCGTCTCGCACTACCGCGAGCCGCTCGTCGACTGGCACGATGAGCTCCACGATCGCTTCGCCCTCCCCACCGCCCTCTCGCGCGACCTGCGCCTCGTCCTCGGCGACCTCGACGAGCACGGCCTCGGCATCCCCGCCCAGCTGCGCGGCGAGCTCTCCGCCTGGCGCCCACCGGGCATCGTGTGCCGCCTCGGCGACGCCACCCTGACCCTGCGCCCCGCGGTCGAGTTCTGGCCGCTCGTCGGCGACGTCGCCTCCCAGGAGCGCGCCGGCGCACGCATCGTCGACGCCTCCGCCCAGCGCTGGGAGATCTCCGTCGATGGCCCGGGCCCCGACCGCGTCGCCGTGTCCTGCGGCGGATCGGCCGCCCTCGCCCCGCGCTGGGCCCACCTCCACGCCCTCGGTGACGGCGTCCGCGCCATCGGCATCCGCCGCCGCATCTACCAGCCCATGATCGGCTTCCACCCCGGCCTACCCGCCAACGAGCCGCTCACCATCCAGTGGGCCTGGGCCGGCCGCACCCAGCGCATCGACCTCTGGGCCTGGCGCCCGGGCGGCGGCCCGTACACCGGCCTCCCCACCGACGACGCCGACGCGATCGCCCGCCGCCAGGAGCGCATCGCCATCACCACCAGCGACGGCGAGCTCACCGCCACCGGCCACTGGCAAAAGGCCGCACCCTTCACGATCGATCTGCGCGGCAAGTGACGACCGCTCGGAAGGAAGCGGCCGTCCTCGAGCGTTCACGCGCGCGGCGATCGCGCAACTTCGACCGACCTGCGCCCGAAACTGCGTGTTGTCGATCGCCTGCCGCCAGCTGGCGTCCCATTCCTCGCGCCGCGGGTTGAGCACGGCCACATCCTCGGGCATGCGGGCGGTCAGCGCTGCTTGCCCGTCCGGGGCACTCCCCATCTCGATCGATCCGGCAAGGAACACCACGGTTGCGCCGGGCGGCGCGGCCCAGCGCCCGGGTGGCTTGTACACCGGCATGAAGACACGATGCACGGACCACCCCTTGTGGTGCAGCTTTTCGTTACGATGAGCCGATGATGCAGAGCCAGTCCCAGTCCCAGGGACCGGTCACCGGGTTGTTCGACGGCTACCCTGCGCTCGCCGGCACGTATGACGAGATGTTCGACGGAGGGGCCGCGCCGCGAGCGCCGTTCGCGCGGGTGGCGGCGCTGCTCGCGAAGCTGCCGGCCGATGAGCTGGCGCGCTCGCAGGCGCTGGCAGAGACGGCGCTGCTCCATCAGGGGGTGACGTTTTCGGTGTACGGCGACTCGCGCGGCACCGAGAAGATCTTCCCGTTCTGCCTCCTGCCGCGGCTGATCGCGAGCGCCGATTACCGGCGGCTGGAGCGCGGCCTGCAGCAGCGGCTGCGCGCGCTGGGGATGTTTCTCGACGACGTATACGGCGAGCAGAAGATCCTGGCCGCGGGGATCGTGCCGCCCGAGATGGTGCTCGGGGCCGCCGGGTACCGGCCGATGCTGCGCGGGATCAAGCCGCCCGGCGGGGTGCGCATTCACATCTCGGGCGTGGACCTGATCCGCGACCCCGAGGGCACGTGGCGCGTGCTCGAGGACAACCTGCGCACGCCGTCGGGGGTGTCGTACGTCGTCGAGAATCGGCTGATCAGCAAGCGGCTGTTTCCCCGGGTGTTCGATGCCGCGCGCGTGCACCGCGTCGACCACTATCCGACGCGGCTGGCCGAGACGCTGCGCTCGGTGTCGCCGCTCGACGCCTCGGGCGGCGAGTGCAACGCCGTGGTGCTGACCCCCGGGCCGTACAACTCGGCGTACTTCGAGCACAGCTTCCTGGCGCGCACCATGGGCCTCGAGCTGGTGCAGGCGCCGGACCTGTTCGTCGACGGCGACCGGGTGTACTGCCGCACGACGCGCGGGCCGCGGCGGATCGATGTCATCTACCGCCGGACCGACGAGGCGTTCCTCGATCCGGAGGTGTTCCGCCCCGACAGCGTGCTCGGTGTGCCGGGGCTGATGCGCGCGTATGCGACGGGCAACGTCGCGCTGGCGAACGCGCCGGGCAACGGAGTCGCCGACGACAAGGCGGTGTACCCCTTCGTGCCGGACATGATCGAGTTCTACCTGTCGGAGCAGCCGCTCCTCGAGCAGGTCCCGACCTACGTCTGCCTGTTCGACGAAGACCGCAAGTACGTGCTCGATCACCTCGAGGAGATGGTGGTCAAGGCGGTCGACGAGGCGGGCGGCTACGGCATGCTGATGGGGCCGCAGTCCACCGCCGACGAGCGCGCCGAGTTCCGCCGGCGGATCAACGCCGAGCCGCGGCGCTACATCGCGCAGCACCGGGTCGAGCTCTCGAGCTGCCCGACGTGGATCGCCGAGCGAGGCGCCGTGGAGCCGCGACGCGTGGACCTGCGGCCGTACATCCTGACGTCCCGCGAGGGGCCCTGGGTCTTGCCCGGCGGGCTGACCCGCGTGGCCCTCAAGCGCGGCAGCTACGTGGTGAACTCCTCGCAGGGCGGCGGCAGCAAGGACACCTGGGTCATGAAGGACGCCTAGCCCCAACGCCGGTCGAGCGCGGACGGCCATGCCGCCGATACAGGCTCGTCGCAGTACTCAAGACGGTGTCTCCGCCGCGCTCTGCCGGGGTGTCGACGGGACCTCGCGCACCGAAATGGGCGGTCCGCCGCGCTTGTAGCCCTCCCGAAGTAACCAGCTTCGCGGCCGATACACCACGAGCGGGTCGTACGTCGGCGGTCGTCGTTCGGCCAGCTTGCAGAGCACGCGCTCGAGCGTCTTGTCCTCCGTTCACGGATGACCGAGTGACCTCTGTTTCTCCCTGGCCGAGCGCTTCGCGAGGGGATCGCAGCGAGGAGACCGTATACAATACGTCTCCAAAAGATGATCTCCCGGGTGGCCGATCACTGCTTCTGGTTCGGGCGCTACATCGAGCGCGCCGAGGCGACCGCGCGCATGCTCGCGGCGTCGGTGTCGCTGGCGCTCGACGCCGAGCTGCCGCCCGCGCTGGTGTGGCGGCCGGTGGTCGTGGTCTCGGGCGAGGAGTCGCGGCTCGCGAGCCGGATCGCCGGCGGCGACGACGATCCGGCGTGGGGCGACGGCGAGCTGGTGCAGCGCTTCCTGGTCTGGGACGAGGAGAGCACGGTCTCGCTGGTGCGATCGGTCCTGGGCATGCGATGGAACGCGCGCTCGATCCGCGAGGTGCTGTCGCACGAGGCGTGGGAGGCCGTGAACGAGCTGCATGTCTGGATGCGCGGCGACCAGGCGCCGGCGAGCTACGGCCAGCACCGCGACGCGTTCTATCAGCACGTGCGGCGCTCGACGCAGCTCGCGCTGGGGCTGCTGCGCTCGACGATGCTCCACGACGAGCCGCTCGACTTCGTGTGGCTCGGCGTGCTGCTCGAGCGCGTGAACCAGACGGCGCGCATGCTCGACGTGCATCACCATGCGTTCACGCAGATGTCGCGGCGCCACGAGGTCGTCGAGACCGCGCTGTGGCTGTCGCTG
>DATIPJ010000591.1:0-2683 GCA_035472155.1 Kofleriaceae bacterium | reverse complement strand
GATGTCACGTTCCTCGATTATCTCGCGGCGGCCGATGCCGCGCTCGCGCGCGATCTACCCGGCGTGCGCGCGTACCTGCGCTACCACACGGCGCGCGCCCTCTCGCGGCTGTTGCCGGGCGCGCTCGACCGCGAGGTGTTCGACTTCACCGGCAAGACTCAGGCGGGCGTACGCGAGATGCCGCCGCGCTGGAAGCGCTGCCTGTCGCTGGTCGACCGCGACCTGGGCGACGACGTCGGTCGGCTGTTCGTCGCGCACTGGTTCCCCGACGCCAGCCGCGCCCGCGCGCGCGCGCAGGTCGACCGCATCGTGGGTGCGCTGCGCAACGACCTCGCCCACCTCGACTGGCTCGGTCCGCCGGCGCGCGCGGCCGCGGTCGCCAAGCTCGACAACATGCGATTCACGATCGGCTACTCCGATCACTGGAAGAGCTACGACGACGTCGACGTGCGCGCGGGCGATCCGGCCGGCAACGCCCAGCGCGCGACCGCGGCGACCAACGCGCGTGAGCTCGCCAAGCTCGGCAAGCCGACCGATCGCGACGAGTTCTTCGCGTTGGCGCAGCAGCTCAACGGCTTTGGCACCAACGCGATGGTCTCGGTCGGGTTCACGGCCGGCTTCCTGCAGCCCCCGGTGTTCGACGCCGCGCTCGACGATCCGATCAACTTCGGCGGGTTCGGCGGCGTGATCGGCCACGAGATCACGCATCACTTCGACGACGAGGGCCGCAAGTTCGACGCCCAGGGCAACGTCGCCGCCTGGTGGTCGCCCGAGGACGTCGAGCGCTACCAGGCGCGCGCGGCGTGCTTCGTCGACGAGTACAGCGCGTTCCGGATCGAAGACGGCAGCCCGGTCGACGGCAAGCTCACGCTCGGCGAGAACCTGGCCGACAACGGCGGCCTGCGCGTCTCGTGGGACGCGCTCCGCCCCGCGCTCGACGGCCCGCCGATCGAGGGCTTCACGCCGGCGCAGCGCTTCTTCCTCGCGTGGGGCCAGATCCGCTGCGAGAACACGACGCCGCGATCCGCGCGCGCCCAGGTCCAGGGCGACCCGCACTCCCCCGGGCGGTTCCGGGTCAACGGCGTGGTCCGCAACATGCCCGAGTTCGCGACCGCGTTCTCCTGCCCGGCGGGCGCGCCGATGGCGCCGGCCGAGCGCTGCCGCCTCTGGTGATCACGGTCCACCGAGCGCGGCGCACGCGGCATCCAGCGGGGCCAGGCTCGTGGCCGGCGCCGCGCGGCGGGCGGTCACGGCGCCAGCGCCGAGCGCGGCCGACGCGGGCACGCAGACCGCTGGCTCCGGCACCAGCGCCGGGAACGGCGTGTTGTCGATCCCGCTGACCGCGATGTCGTCGATGTTCCAGCCGGTCAAGCCGACGACCGAGTCGGTGGCGATGCGAAATCGCAGCTGCACGGACTGGCCGGCGAGCTGCATCCCGAAGCTCATGACCAGCGGCTGGAGCGCCGGGAAGCCGGGGCTTCGGCCGCTGAACGCGAGGCGATTGAACAGCGCGTTCTCCGGCGAGATCACGGGGCCGGTGTAGCCCGGGTCGACGCCGAGCTCCGTGACGTCGCGCCAGGTCGCGCCGCCGTCGCTCGAGATCTCGATGACGCCGCCGTCGAACAGAAAGCCGCTGAAAGCATCGATATCGTAGGCGTGCGCCAGGGAGACGACGAACGGGGCGGTGGTGCTCGCGACGAGCACGGGCGATACGAGCTGGGTATCGGAGACGTTCCCGAAGTCCTTGCCGAGCCAGGAGTGATTGCCAGTGGCATCGACGACGCGGCGCCACAGGCCGTCGGCGCCGTCTCCGGTCGGCGTCCACGGCGTGATCGCGGTCTCGACGTGGTCGACCCGGGACACCGCGGCGGTCTCGTCCACGCCGATCGCGGCAGACACCGAGATGGTGGTCGGCGTGCGTTCGCAGCCGCCCTGTGCCGCGATACGAACGGTGAATTGCGCGGAGGTATCCGGCGCGACCGACGCGAGGATCTTGACCGGGAACACGAGGTCGACGCTCGTGAACGGCAGCATGGTGCCGAGCGGGACCGGTCGGCCGACCTGGATGCCCGGGATCGAGGCAGTGGCGGTGACGGCGACCTCCTCGGCGGCGACCGGGCCGGCATTGACGACGGTGAGGCGCAGCGTTCCGGTCTCGCCGGGATCGAGGAAGCCGTCGTGGTCGCACGACGCGCCATCGTCGGTGACGCGCAGGCCACCGACCTCGATGCGAGCGGCGAGCGTGCCGCTCTCGACCACGCCAGCGTTGTCGAGCGAGTCGCGGCGCGGCGACACCGCGCAGCTGCCGGCGCCACGGCCCGCGAACGCGGCGGCGATCAGCAGCATGTCATCGCTATCGAGCGCGCCGGCGGCCGCGAGGATCGCGTCGCGGGCCTCGGTGAACGTCGCGTCGGGTGGCGTGAGCAAGAGGCCCGCGACGACATAATCGGACATGCGCCGCCTCGCCGTCGCGACGTCGTGGGCATCGATCAGCACGTTGAACGCCTCCCACAGCATGCTGGTCCAGACTTCGCCGGTCGCATGCACTTCGCTGTTGGGCACGCCTGCGCGATAGCTGCCCTGGGTTCCGGGCGGGAGCTCGGCACCGTCGCTGATGTGGCGGAACGACAGTGCGTTCTTCGTGCGGTCGATGCTGTACGGGAACCGGCGAATCCCGAGATAG
>DATIPJ010000590.1:0-17946 GCA_035472155.1 Kofleriaceae bacterium | reverse complement strand
GTCGCACCGCGCGCGGGAGTGGCAGTCGAGCGCATGATCGACCGGCTGCCCAACGAGCAGCGCCAGCTCGCGCGGGCGCTGTGTGCGGATGCCTTACTCGGCACGATCGGCCCCGTCGTGACGCGGTCGGGGCGCTCGTTCGAGCTCGCCGGGCGAGGAATCCGCTCGGTGAGCTAGACCGGCCAGATTTGCGTCGTCGTCAGTTTCGAGGCTATAACGGTATAGGCACGTGACGGAAGATTATCGCGAGGGCGGGACGCTGATCCTGCAACGGCCGCTGGGCCAGGCTGAGAAGAAGCAGCCGGCGGGCGATGCGTGCCTGGTCAACTTGCACCCGCCGGGCCCAGACATCGGACGCAGGATCCCGCTCGCGAACCAGCAGTACATCGTCGGTCGCGACAGCGAGGCGGGGCTGGTGGTGAGCCGCAGCTCGGTGTCGCGCCAGCACGCGAAGGTGTTCGTCGACGACACCGGCAGCTGGTGGGTCGAGGACCTGAACTCGACCAATGGCACGTTCGTCAACGAGATCCGGATCAAGCTGCAGCAGCTGTCGGACTCCGACCAGGTGCGCTTCGGCGACGCGATCTACAAGTTCCTGTCGGGCTCCAACGTCGAGTCCGCCTATCACGAGGCGATCCACAACATGGCCATCCAGGATGGCATGACGGGGATCCACAACAAGCGCTACTTCACCGAGTTCCTCGACCGCGAGATCGCGCTGTGCTCGCGCCACGGCCATCCGCTGACGCGCGTGATGTTCGACGTCGACCACTTCAAGAAGGTCAATGACACCCACGGCCACCTCGCGGGCGATGCCGTGCTCAAGGACCTCGCGGCGCGCATCCGGCCGCGCATCCGGCGCGAGGACCTGTTCGCGCGCTACGGCGGCGAGGAGTTCGTGTG
This sequence comes from Kofleriaceae bacterium, assembly GCA_035472155.1. Lineage (GTDB taxonomy): Bacteria > Myxococcota_A > Polyangia > Haliangiales > Haliangiaceae > JABFXX01. The sequence goes on along the minus strand of DATIPJ010000590.1, from coordinate 17,043 downwards.
CGTGCTGCCGTCGACGGCGCTGCCCGGCGGCATCGTGTTCGCCGAGCACCTGCGGACGATCATCGAGGAGCGGCCGTGCGTGTTCGATAACGTCAGCATCCCGTTCACGGTCAGCCTCGGGGTGACCACGCTGCACCGCGAGACCGGGGTCGATCCGGCGGCGCTGATCAAGCGCGCCGACGACAACCTCTACACGGCCAAGCGCGGCGGGCGGAACCGCGTGGTGCCGAGCCTTGCCGATCTGATTCCTGCCTAAAGGCCAGTGGCCGATGACGAGAGGTGCTGATACACCTCCGCGTCGTGACGATCGCCCCCCGCACCCTCGAGGACCTCGGCTGGCCGACCTACGTCGACCACTGGGTCAAGCGCTGCGCGACCGCGCGCGGCCAGGCAGCGGTGCGCGCGTTCGCGATGTTCGACGAGATCGACGCGGCGCGCGAGCGCGCTCGGGAGATCGCCGAGGCGCGCGACCTGGCGGCGCGCGACGCCCGGCTGCCGCTCGGAGGCATCGTCGATATCGCGAGCTCGATCGCGCGCGTGCGCAAGGCGGCGGCGCTCGATGCGCCCGAGCTGGTCGCGGTCGCGGCGACCGGCCAGTCGCTCGGTCGGCTGCGCGCGCACCTGAGGGAGCACGAGGCGCTGGTGCCCCGGCTGGCGGCGCGCGGCGCGGCGATCGCCGACCTCGGCCACGTCTACCTGCCGATCCTCGAGGCGTTCGACCCCGACGGTCGACTGGTCGATCACGCCAGCGACGCGCTCGGGCCGCTGCGGCGGGCGCTCGTCGCGATCCGCGACCAGCTTCAGAAGCGGATGGGCACGCTGCTCACCGACGAGCGGTTCGCGCCCTACCTGCAGGACGCGTACTACACGCAGCGCGAGGACCGCTACGTGCTGCCGATCCGCACCGACGGCAAGGGCTTCGTACGCGGCATCGTCCACGGCACGTCGCAGAGCGGCCAGACCCTGTTCATCGAGCCCGAGGAGATCGTCGACCTCAACAACCGCGCCAAGCTCGCCGAGGCCGACGTGCTCGACGAGGAGCGCCGGATCCTGATCAAGTTCTCGGGCTGGGTCGCCGAGGAGGCCGACGCGTTCGACGCCGCGCTCGCGGCGGCCGAGACGCTCGACGTGATCGCCTCGGCGGCGGTGATCGCCGACGACACGGTCGCGAGCGAGCCGATCCTCGACGAGGTGCCGCGGATCGGGCTGCTGCACGCGCGGCACCCGCTGATGCTGCTCGCCGAGCGGCGCTGCGTCGCCAACGACGTGACGGTCGCGCCCAGCGCCACGCTCGTGATCTCGGGCCCCAACGCGGGCGGCAAGACCGTGGCGCTCAAGACGGTGGGGCTCGCGGCGCTGATGGCTCGCTGCGGGCATCACCTGACCGCCGAGAGCGGCAGCGCGATGGGCTGGTTCTCGCAGGTGGCGACCGACATCGGCGATGCCCAGAACCTCGAGCAGGATCTGTCGACGTTCTCGGGCCACATGGTCAACCTGCGCGAGCTGCTCGCGACCGTGGGCCCGGGCTCGCTCGTGCTGATCGACGAGATCGCCGTCGGGACCGACCCGGAGCAGGGCGCCGCGCTCGCCCAGGCGGTGCTCGAGGCGCTCGCGGCGCGCGGGGCAACGGCGATCGTCACCACGCACTACGAGCGACTCAAGGCGCTGGGCGCGACCGATCCGCGGTTCGCCAACGCGTCGGTCGGCTTCGACCTCGCGCGGCTCGAGCCCACGTTCAAGCTGCACCTCGGCGCGCCGGGCAGCTCGGGTGCGCTCGCGGTGGCGCGCCGCATGGGCATCGCGGGTGACATCGTCGACCGCGCGCGCGACCTCATGGGCCCGCAGGTGGCCAAGGTCGAGGAGCTCCTGGCCAGCGTCGCCGATCAGCGCCGGCGGATCGAGGAGGAGCGGGCGGCGCTGCTCGCCGAGCTCGAGCAGGCCGAGGCCGACCGCGCGGCGCTGCGCGTGCAGAAGGACCGCACGCTCGCGCGCTACGAAAAGGCGACGCGGGCCGCGCACGGCGAGGCGCTGTCGCAGCTCAAGGCCGCGCGGCGCGAGATCGACGAGGTGCGCCGCGAGGTCAAGGCGCGCGCGGCGGTCGCCACGCTCGAGGACGTCCGTGCGGCGACCCGCCGTCTGGTCGCGCCCGGGGCCGCGGTCGCGCATCACGAGCCGCAGCGCCAGATGCCGCCCGGGACGCCGGCGAGCGCCGACCAGATGATCGCCGGCGCGCCGGTGATCGTGCCGCGGCTCGGGCGCGCCGAGGTCGTCGAGCTATTGTCCGACGACCGGGTCGAGGTCCGGCTCGGCGGCATGCGGGCGACGGTGCCGCTCCGGGACGTGCTGCTCGACAGCCACCGCCATGCGCGGCGCGCCGAGCGAACCGAGCGCGGCGAGCGCACGGGCCCGCCGGAAGGGGCGCCCGAGGCGCCGGCGGTACAGGTCCAGCTCGTCGAGGGCGTGCCTGCCGGCGGGCGGACCAACGCGCGCACGATGGACACCACGCTCGACGTCCGAGGCAATCGCGTCGATGAGGCGGTCGCCCAGGTCGACCGGTTCGTCGACGAGAGCCTGCTCGCCGGCCGCGATGCGATCTTCGTCGTGCACGGCCACGGCACGGGCGCGCTGCGCTCGGCGATCCGCACCCACCTGCAGACCCACAAGGCGATCGAGAAGCTGCGCGCCGGCGAGCAGAACGAGGGCGGCGACGGCGTGACGGTCGCGTTCCTGCGCGGCTGAGACGGCGCCGCCGCGCGAGCCGCCCGCGCGCGCCGCGGTGCGTGTAGCATGGCAAGGTGGCCGGTCCCACCGTGGTCGAGATGGCTCGGTCGGCGGTTCGCCGACTCGCCGACGCTGCGCCGGCCAGCGCGATCGCGCGCGATGCGCTCGAGGTGATCGAGCGCGTCGGCATCGGGCCGCCGTATACCATCGCGGTGGCCGGCGATCCGGCCGCGCGCAGCGAGCTGCTGAACCTGCTCGCCGGCGAGCGGCTGTTCGACCCGGCGCGCAGCGACCCGGCCCGGATCGTCTTGACCCTGCGACGCGGCCCGGTCACCGCGCTGCGCATGCGCCGGCGCGACGGCTCGGTCGAGCAGCGCAAGCTCGGCGCCACCGCGGGTGCGGCGATGGCCGAGCCAGCCGCATCGATCCCGTCAGGCGACGCCGTGGACGATGGTTGGCAGGATGATCGTGCGTCGGGGTCACCGACCGACGATCCGGTGCCGCGGTCCGCGCCTCCGGTGCTCCGCGCCGCGCGCGCCAGCTCGGTGTTCAGCACCGAGCCTGCGACGACGCTGCTGATCCGGCCTCCGCCGTGGTGGGCGGTCTGGCGCTGGCCGATGTTCTGGTGGCGGTCGTGGCGATCCCGCAGCCATGCGCGGGCCTTGCTGCCGCCGCTGGCGCCCACGCTCGAGCTCGGGCCAGCGCGGTCGGAACCAGCGGTCGATCGGGCCCCCGGTCGGGCGGCCGATCCGGCGCCAGGCGCGCCATCGCCTGCCGGGCCGTCGCGCATCCCGGCCACGCCGCGGCGCGCGCTCGCCAACACCGTCGAGCGGCCGCGCAGCTCGGTCGATGCGCTGCAGCCGCTCGTCGACGCGTTGCGGGGCTGGCTCGCCGACGACGCGGTCGAGCGCCTGTTCGTCGAGGTCGCCGGGGGGCCGCTCCACGAGCAGGTCGTGGTGATCGAGCTACCCGCGCGCGCCGACGCGTGGTCGCTCGAGTCGGTCGCGGCCGACATCTGCATCGTCGCGTGCGGCGCGGGCGGCTTCGCGATGACCGGCCAGCTCGAGACCGTGCTGTTGATCGTGCCGCATCTGTTCACGGTCGGCGCGCGCGGTCTGCCGCCCGGCTGCGAGCCCCGCGTACGCCTGCTCAGCGACGTCGGGCGCGCGGCGGCGGCGCTCATCGCGCTCGCGATGACGGAGCGCCAGATCGCGGTCGGCAAGCGCGCGATCGCCGCGCTGCAGGCCGGCTGCACGATCCTCGATCGCCTGACCTCGAGCGCGGAGTCGGGCTTCCGCGCGCGCATCGATGGGCTCGAGGCACTGCGCATCCCCGACGCTGATCTCTACACCGCGGCGGCGCTCGCACGCGTGCGCCAGACCATCGTCGAGCACGCGCACCGGCTCATGCAGCGCGCGCTCGCGCAGCTCGAGGGTGACATCGATCGATTCGCCGCCGAATGGGCGGCGCGTCTGCAGGGCGCCGGCTCGACCGATGCGCTGCGCAGCGCCGCGGCGCGGCTCGACGAGGAATCGCCCGCTGTGCTGCAGCGCGCCCAGGCCGGTGCGCACCGCGCGCTGGTCGAGGAGCTGACCGAGCACGCGCGCGCGCACTACCGCGAGCTGGTCAGCGAGCTGCGGCGCGGCACCACGCGCACCGACGCGGTGCCGTCGTGGCTCACGGTCGAGGTCCGGATCGGCGACATGACCTCGGGCACGAGCCTGGGCCAGGTCGCGCCGCGCCTGTCGTCCCTGTTCCGCTCCCTCGACGCGCTCAAGACCGACGCGCTCGCGCAGCTCGAGCAGCGGATCGCCAAGCTGCGCCAGGTCGCGAGCGCCAACCTGCTCGACACCGAGCCGCGCCTCGAGCCGGCCGTGACGGGCACGGTCGCGGTCGCGCTGCGCGCCGATGTCGAGCGCCACGCCGTCTGGCTCGAGGGCGAGCTCGCGCGCGAGCGCATCGAGATCGACGCCGAGCGCGCGCAGCTCACGCTTCTCGCGCTGACCAGCGACGCAGCGCGCGCCGACGAGCGGCAGATCGCCGCCGCGATCGCATCGCTGTCCTCCGAGCTTCCCTGAACCGCGTGCGTGTGCGCGCACAGCTGACGGATCCTCAATGGGTCGACTGTTGCCGAGGAGGACCCCTCGAACAAGCGTCACGATCGATACGCACGAACAATGCCGAAAATCGTTGGCAAGCGTGACTGTCGACACGCGTCGTCGGCGAACCAATAGGGTCGGATAGGCACTCATCTCGTACGAGATGCCCATGCATCGAGGTCGACCCCATGGCTGATTCCACGCAAGACCGCTGGCTGCTTCCTCGACGGCAGACCGAGTATCCGGCCTGGGATGTCCTCGGCGAAGCGAGACTCCACGGCCGCCGCGAGGCCACGTTCCTCGCGCTCGCCGCCATCTTCTTGGTGACCACCGCGTCGCTCGTCGTGCTCGGGGCGAGCCGGATCGTCGATCCGTCCGAGGTGCTCGCCTCGATCGCGCCCGACCGCGCGTTTCCGATCGCGATGCAGATCCCGCTGGGCGTGCTGCCGTTCGCGCTCGGCTGCCTCGCGCTCACGCTGGTCGGCGAGCTCTACGGCCGCCGCCGCGCCACGGTGCTCGCCGGCATCGGCCTGGTCGCGATGCTCGGGCTCGCCGGCCTGATGCGCCTGGCCGATCAGGTCGACGGCAGCGCTGCGACGTTCGTGCCCGCGCTCGGGTTCGCCGGCGGCTATCTGGCCTCGCAGCTCATCTACGTGCCGCTGTTCGATGCGATGCGCTGGCGCATGGCGGGCCGGCATCTCTGGCTGCGGCTGCTCGTGCTGTCCGTCGTCGCGCAGCTCGCGGGCTGGGCGGTGTTCGGCGTCGCGACCTACGCGCTCGCGAGCGCGCTGTCGCCCGACGCCACGATCGACAGCGCGGCGATCGTCGCGCTCTCCACCGGCTCGGCGCTCTACACGCTCGCTGCGATCGCGCTGCTCACGCTGCCGGTGGCGCTGCTCGCGCGCGGCCTCGCGCTGTTCCTGCGCGTGGCGCGGCACGACGGTGACGACGAGGACCTCGATGACCTCGATGACGCGGACGCAGATGCCGACGACGACGCGCCGATCGAGCTCGTGCGGCGGCGCCGCTTGCCCAGGGCGCAGATCGTCGATGACAGCGACGCCGCCCCCGAGGACCCGATCGAGGACGAGGATGCCCCGCTCGGGTCGCGTCGACGCCGCCGCGCCGTGGCCTCGATCCAGCCGTTCTCGAGCGCCGAGATGCGGTTCTTCCAGGAAGGCGATCAGCTCGCCGAGGGCACCGAGTCGTAGGCCCGCTCCGCTACCGCTCGCGCGAGAACGCGACGGTGCCGGTGTCCTCGAAGATCTGCTCGATCGCCTGCGCGGCGGTCTGCCCGGGCGCCTGGAGCTTGACGTGCAGCCGCGACTCGATCGCGAGCGAGCCGCCGGTCACCAGCGGCTGCGCCGGATCGATCTCGACGTCGCCCTCGACGTTGCGGAACATCGCGAGCAGGTCCGCCGTCGTGCCGGGCGGCAGCGACGGGTCGGTGATGCGCTGCTCCTCGCCGACCCGCTGCAGCTGGGCGTGCACCTTCCACGCGCTGGCGCTGCGCGAGGTCAGCGTGTAGGTCGCGGTCTGCTTGGCGTACGCCGGGCCCTGGCGCAGGATCGTCACCACGCGCCAGCTCGCGCCCGCGCCGACCGGCTCGACAGGCAGCGGCACGATCAGCGACAGCAGGCGCTGCACCAGCTCGTCCTTGGCGCGCGTGCTGTGGGTGTTCGTCGGGTCGTCGTTGAACCGGATCGCCGAGAACCCGCCGCGATCGTCGAACGCCACGGTGATGCGGCGGTTCTGGAGCAGCGTTCGCCAGGGCGCCAGGTACGCCTCGGCCTCGCGGCTGGTCGACGGCGCCTCGCCGGGCAGCGGCAGGAGCGCGAGGCTGCGCGCGCCATCCCCGACGGTGACCGCGAAGCCGTCGCGGACCGGCGGCACCGTGAACGGGCTGGTGAACGCCCCCTGCTCGAGGTGGCGCGACGCGATCGTCGCCTGCGTGAAGAAGCGCGTCGTGCCGGCTGCCAGCGCGTAGCGCAGCGGCGCGCGCGCGCCCTTGCCGGGGTCGAGGAGCTTGAACGATTCCTGCTTCGGCAGGTCGATCTTCGGCTCCTCGAAGTTGACGACGTTCGACCCGGCCTGCACCGTCACCGGCGCGCGCATCGTCGGCGGTGCTGCGGGCTCGGGTGCGCTCGGTGCGTTCGGTGCGCTCGGCGCGCTCGGGCCGCGCGCGGAGCCCGCCACCTCATCGCGGTGGGGCGCGCTGCTGCCGCCCGTGCAGGCCGCGATCGCCAGGGCGATCGCGAGCGGGCCGATGCGATCGATCCGCTCAGGGGCCGACGACATTGAACGTGGCCTTGTAGTACGTGTCGCGCTCCTTGGCCGGCGGCATCGCGAGCCGCGACGCGAGCGGCTGCAGGCAGCGGTCGATCGTATCGAGCTCGTCGTCGGCGAGGTCGCCGACCGCGCGGCGCACGGTCACGCCGTCGGGCGGGCTGAAGAACCGCGGCCGCAGTCGATCGGTCGCGGGCGTGCGCGGGCCGGCGCGCGAGATCTCGACCTCGACCACCACCGTCGGGTACTTCGCGAGGCACGCCCTCATCTGCGGCATCGCGCGCCGCGCCGAGACGCGCGCCGCCTCCGCATCGATCGTCGCCGTGCCGGTGCGCGTGATCCCCTCGGGGAACGCGGCCTGCCGCGCCTCGCGGATGTGCTCCTCGGCGCGCCGCCGCCACGGGCTCTCGGGCGAGTCCTTCACGAACCGCCGGAAGTACGCCAGCACGTACTCCTGCCGCGGCTTGTCGGTGCTGTACGCCAGGCCGAGCATGTAGTCGAGCTCGCCGGCATTGATCGGCGGCACCACTGGGTTCTGCAGCACGGCGAGCTGGTGATCGACCTTGATCCCCTCGGCGGCCTCGACCAGCGCATCCGCCGGGCGGCGCGCCCGATCGTACGCGGTCGCCAGCATGAAGCGGATCAGCGGCTGCGCGGCCGGCTCACTGCCGTCGAGCGCCGAGCGCAGCGCGGCGATGGCCTCGTCGAGCTTGCCCATCGCGATCCGCACCTCGCCGAGCCGCATCCAGACCTCGCCGCTCGCGTTGCCCGATGCCACGGCATCGGCCAGCGTGCGCTCCGCGTCGCCGAGCTTGCCCGCGCGCGCCTGGCAAAGCCCGAGCTTGCGATGCAGCTCGGCCATCACCTTGGGCGGCTCGTCATCGCGCTGGATGTACGCGTCGGCGGCGGCCAGATCGGCGGCGCACCGCGCCCAGTCCCGGCGATCGAGGCTGACCTCACCGCGCAGCTTGTACGCCTCGGGCTCGCGCGGCAGCAGCTTGATCGCCTGGTCGAGCTTGCTCAGCGCCTCGAGGCTCGCGGCCGGCGTGCGCTGTGCGAGCAGCTCGCCGGCGGCGCGCACCAGGCTCTGGTACGGCTGGCGTTCGGGCGTGATCGCCGCGTTCCACAGGTCCGACTTGGTCGCCTGCTCGGCGTCCTTGTCGACCGGATCGGGCGGGTAGCGCCGCGACTGCGCCCACGCAGGGGCAACGAGCCCCCACGCGACGACGACCGCGACCACCCAGGTCTCCGCGCGGTGGGTCATGCGTTCACCAGCTCAGGTCATCCGGATCGGGCGGCGGCGGCTCGGCCCGCACGTGCTTCTTGCGAAGCTGCTCGATGTGCTCGCGCGCCCGCGGCTGATACTCGGGATGCGCGCCGCTCGCGATATAGCGATTCCAGAACTCGAGTGCAGTGCCGTAGTTGCCGAATGCCTCGTTGGCCAGTGCGAAATAGTAATTCGATTCTCCGTCGGGCACGTAGAACACCGTGCGCCGCATGTAATCGCGATTGAACGAATCGAACCCCGACGTGCCCTGGCTCTGGATCCGCCGCAGCGCCTGGTCGCCCGAGCCATCGCGATCGAGCGCGACCGCGAGGCCGTACACCGTCGAGACCCGCGCGGCGCCGATCGAGATCGCCTGCAGGTAGGTCGCGATCGCTTCGTCGAGCCGGTGCAGCATCATGAAGGTCTCGGCCAGGTTGCCGAGCAGCTGCTCGTCGCCGCGCGTCCCGGCCAGGCCGTCGCTGCGGTCGAGCGCGGCCTGGTAGTCGCGCGCGGCCCCCTCGAGGTGGCGGTGGTCGGTCGCGGTGCCGTTGACCAGCTTGGTGTTCAGGATCGCGCGCTTGAGCAGGATCTCGCCGACCCGCGGATCGAGCGGCGCGCGCTTCTCGAACTCGTCCCACGCCTCGACCACCAGCTCGGCGCGCTTGGGCGTCGCGTACATCGGATCGCACGTCGGCAGCCGCGACGGCATCGTGTCGCAATCGAAGTGCATCTGGTACAGGAGGTTGCCGATCCGGAAGTACGGCTCGCCCTCGCGCGGCCGCTGCTCCGCTGCCTTGCGGTACGCCGCCTCGGCGCGCTTGATCGACTCCAGGCTGTTCTTGATGCTCGTGCTCTGGATCGTCGACGTCAGCGTCGCGGTATCGCCCTCCACCATCTTGGTGTCGTACAGGTCTCGCCTGGCCTCGTCCTCGGGGCTGGTCAAAGCGCGGTCCCACACGCTCGCGTTGGCGGTCGCGCTGACCAGTACGACGATCAGCAGGCTGCGCGTCACGGGCATCTTGGGCATCTTCGGCACCTCCGGCATCTTCGGCATCTTCGGCATCCTCATCAGGGCACCCTCCTGGGGGGGCGCGCACCCGACCTCGGGCCGGTCCGCGGGGGCGGCGCGGCGCCGGGTTGCGCGCTGCGCTGGGCGTCGATCGCCTGGACATGGTCGAGCGCGCGCGGGCGCCACGGCGCATCCGGTATCGCGGCGTACAGCGCCCACTCGGCGCGCGCCTCGGTGTAGTTACCGAGCGCCTCGTAGAGCAGCGCCTGGTAGTAGTACACGTCCTCGGGCGGCGCGAACCGCATCGCGGCCAGCGCTCGCTGCGTGTTCTGCCCGAGCTCCTGCTGCAGCGTCGACTGCATCTTGTCGAGCACCTCGAACGCCGCACCGCGCTGCTCGTCGCGGTCGTAGTGCACCGCGAGCGCGAAGCTCACCAGCGTCATCGGATCGGTGAAGTAGTTGGTCTGCGCGGGCAGGGCGTTCGCGAGCACGTCGATCGCGTCCGTCATCTGACCGCGCGCCGCCAGTGCCGTCGCCAGGTGCACGACGGCCACCGCGTTGTCGGCCACCGCGAGCGGCCCCTGCGCGTGGCGCAGCCAGCGCACGGCATCGTCGAGTCGCCCCATCCGCAGATAGATCATCCCGAGCCGGCCGGTCACGCTCGAGCCCGCGCGCTCGGGGCCCTGGATCTGCACGCACGCCTGGAGCGCGTCGAGCGCCTGCCGCGTCTTCCCGAGCTCGTCGGCGGTGACCCCCAGGAGCCCCAGCACCTCGGGATTCTCCGGTGACAGCTTGCGGGCGTAGCGCAGCATGCCGTACGCATCCCCGAGCGCGCGCAGCCGGCGATCCACCGCGCGGTCGCCATCCGACAGCTCGGGGACCTTGTCGATCGCGGTCCGCGCCTTGGCCACGATCGCCGCCACGGTCGCGCCGTGCGGGTCGATCATCTCGCGCCAGAAGTCGGTCGCGCTCGCATCCTCGCGGTGCGCCACAGGTACCGCCGGCTTGGCCTGCGCGCGGCCAGCCGCCAGCGATAGCGCAACGAGGATCGCCCAGCGCACCGCTCGAGTATGCAGCGCTGCGTCCCCCCGTGCCAGGTTGCATCCGGGTCACCTGGCCCCAGGGCGGGGTACCGAAGTCTCCGATCCGTCACCGATCCATGGCCTTCGTCGCGCCCTGATTCCGTCAGCTTGACGCTGATCCCGCCTGGCCCATCCCTTGCTGCGCTTCGGCTCGTGGACCGCGGAGTCATCGCGACAGCCCTGGAGCTGTTTGCGGCCAGGCATTATCCGGGCGTCGTCGCGGTCTGCACGGACGCTCTCGACGACGAGCCCGAGTGCATCCCTTTGCTGCTGTTCCGCGCCCGGGCCAATGTCGCCCTGCGTCGCGACCTCGAGGCCCAGGCCGATCTGCGCGATGTCATTCGCCTCGATCCGCGCTCCACCGCCGCCTATCGCCTCCTCGGTGAGCTCGCCGCGCGCAACGACGAGAACGCCGCCGCCGCCCAGTTCTTTCGCGAGGCCCTTCGCCTCGATCCCGACGACCGCGAAGCCAACGACTGGCTCCTCATCGTCGAAGCACCGGCTCGATCAGTCGCGGGGGCAGCAAAACTCCCGGCAACCGCCCCCGCGGCTGGTCGTTTTTCCGCCGACGCGAGCCTCGTGCCGCGCTCTCCCTCACCCACCCCGAGCGCGCCGTCCCGCTTCCCGCGCGGCACCCAGCCCCACGAGCCTCACCTCGACGATCGCCCCACCCAGCCCTTCGGCCGCGTCGCTCGCCCCAACGAGACCGGCCCAACGGGCGTTCGCATCGTCAAGCCTCAGCCCGCCGTCCTCCAGACCCCGATTCCCACCATCACCGGCCGCCCCGCGCCCCAACCCCCGGCCAAGCCCGCCCCTCGCCTCGCCACGCGCAGCCCCGGCGCTCGCAGCACGACGCGCATGCAGATCCCCGAGCTCCCCGGCTTCGGCGAGTACCTCGTCGCGAGCGGCATCCTCACCCGCGAGCGCCTCCGCGTCGCCGAGGCCTACCAGCGCTCGATGAAGGTCCACCTCGCGACCGCCATCATCACCCTCGGCCTCGCCACCCCGCAGCGCATCGAGTGGGCCGCCATCGCCCACCAATCCGAGCTCGCCGGCCAGCTGCGCTAGCTCTACAACAGATCCGTTGTACGGCAGATCTGTTGTACTGCGCGTCAGCGGTCGCGATCAGCGGTGGGGTGCAGCGCGTGGCGACAGCTCGACGTGGAAGCGGTCGCGCTCGAGGGGGAAGGCGGCGAGGTCGAGGCGGACGGCCCAGGTGGCCTCGACGAGGCAGGTGGTGAGTGGGTCGCGGGAGGGTGCGAGGACGTCGACGATCTCGTCGCGCGTGGTCTCGATGTCGAGGGCGACGCGCCAGCCGGTGGGCGGGTGGAGGCTGCGCTCGCAGGCGGTCGTGTCGATGAGGTCGCGCAGATCGGGGCGGCGTGCGAGGCGGCCGCCACCGGAGCCGTAGCCGGAGCCCGAACCGGCGCCGGAGCCGTGGCCGATGGTGGCGACGTCGGGGAGGCCGATCGTCGAGGGGCGCGTGCCGGGCTCGAAGGCGACGTAGGAGGTGACGGGGGAGACCGCGCGGCCGAGGAGGGCGACGGTCATCATCTCGTCGGGGGAGAGGTCGTGGAACTCGTCGGCGCCGAACACGAAGGCGGCGGTGTGGCGCGAGAAGGTGGGGGTTGGCGCGAGCGCGAGGTGGATCGGGTCGCTCCAGAGGGTGCCGGTGAGGGTGAGGGCGTCGGGGGCGGTGGCGAGGCCCGTGAAGACGCGCAGGCCGTCGCCCTCGTGGAGGGTGGTGACGTCGGTGGCGTCGGCGGCGAGCCCGGTGATGGCGAGGTGATCGATGCGGGTCGGGCGGACCAGCTCGAGGACGACGGAGGCGAGCGCCTTGGCGGGCGCGGAGAGGGCGCCGTGCAGCTCGACGTGGATGCCGTGGTGGCGCGTGGCCAGGGCGGCGAAGCGGTCGTCGGTGGCGGGAACGAGGGTCAGCCGGTCGTCGTTGTCGACGGTGGGAGCGACCAGATGGACGACGGTGGCGGACGAGAGGGCGGCGAAGGCGGCGAGGGCGCGCTCGGGGGTGAGGGCGTCGCGCCAGAGCTCGTCGGAGGTGATCACGACGCGGCGCGGGCCGCTGCGGTCGGCGAGCGCGGCGGCGGCGAGGCGCGCGCCGTCGTCGAGCGCGCTGCCGTTGCCGAGGGGCAGCGCGCGCACGTCGGCGAGGCGCGCGAGGGCGGTGGCGGCAGGGACGAAGCGCCCGAACACGCGCGAGGCGCGCCGCCGCACGGCGATGACCTCGACCTCGGCGTCGGGGACGTGCGCGAGGTAGGCGCGGATGACGCCGAGCTGCGCCGCGAGGTGATCGGCGCCGACCGAGAACGACGCGTCGACGACGAAGACGACCTGGGCGCGCCGGGGCAGCGCCGTGAGCTGCGGCGCGGTGTCGACCTCGAGCCGCGCGAACGCATGGGCCGGCGAGGCGACGACGCGGCCGAACCGCGCGGTCCAGGTCGCGATCGCGGGGGGGCGGATCGAGATCGCGGCAACGCCGGCGTCGTTGCCGGTCTCCGGCGCGTCGGGGATGAACACCGGCGTGTCGGTCGCCGCGGCGGTGGTCGCGTCTGCGCCCGCGCCGAACGAGAGCGACCAGGCGTCGATCGCGCCGGTGTCGAGGGCGGCGTGGTCGCTGGCGACCAGGCGCCAGGTGCCGGCGCCGGTGGTGCCCGCGGGCACCGGGCGCGTGAACGTGCCGCGCACGCCGTTGCCGTCACCGCCCTGGCCGTCGTGGAGCGCGATCGACTGGCCCTGCGGCGTCACCAGCTGGACGCGCAGGTCGCTCTTGAAGGTGTGCGCGATGTCGAGCACGACCGTCACGCGCTCGATCGGGCGCGCGGTGTGGCTCGACGGCGGGATGTCGATCGCGCTCGCGACGTAGCTCGCGGTGGGCACGGCGCCGACCGCGTCCTGCCACGGCTCGTGGCGCGGCGGCGCGAGGACGACGGCGGCATCGGCGGCGACCGGCGCGCCGTCGACGGTGATCGCGCCCGCGCCCGTCGGCCACGCCGGGTGCACGGTGACCGCGGGCAACACGAGCGGACGCGAGGCGCGGTCGGCGTTCGCCCCCGCGACCACGCGCGGGTACGAGATCCAGTAGCGGCCCGCGGTGTACCGGGTCGGCACGGTGAGCGTGTACTCGACGGTCGAGACCTGGCCCGGCAGCACCGGGAACACCTGCAGGTGCAGCTTGTCGGCCCACTGCCACTGAAGGAGCGCCGGGTCCTTGGGGCGCCATGCACCCATCCCGGTCAGCTCGTGGTAGAGCGCGGCGGCCTTGTCGCGCTCCATCAGGTCGCCGTCGTACCAGCGATCGCGCGCGCGGATCCGCAGCCCGGTCGCCGCGGCACCGTAGGGCAGGTCGATCGCGAGGCTCGCCTCGTCGGCGCGCTTGCCGCGATTGGCGAACTGCCGTCGTACCTTGTAGGTGGCGACGCCGTCGGCGATGGAGATGTCGACGGTGTGTGCGACCTCGGCGATCGGCTGCTCGAGCGTCGCCGTCAGCTCGTCGGCGCGAGCGATCCCCGCGGTCGCCAGCAAGGCGACCAGTGCGTGCTTCATGTCGCCTCAGACAACGGTGCGCGCGCGCGGTTTCACGGATCACCTCAACGGCGAAAAGCCGGCGGTACGGTACCTTCGCGCTCCATGACCGCAGCGGGCGACGACGCCGAGCGTGAGCGACTGGCCGACGACGCACGGCGCGTACACAACTGGCGGCGCTGGGGCCCGTACCTGGCGGAGCGCCAGTGGGGCACGGTGCGCGAGGACTACTCGGGCACCAGCGACTGCTGGACGTACTTCCCGCACGACCACGCGCGCAGCCGCGCCTATCGCTGGGGCGAGGACGGCCTGCTCGGCATCTGCGATCGCGAGTGCCGGCTGTGCTTTGCGCTCGCGCTGTGGAACGGCCGCGATCCGATCCTGAAGGAGCGGCTGTTCGGCGTGACCGGCCCCGAGGGCAACCACGGCGAGGACTGCAAGGAGCTGTACTACTACCTCGACGCCACGCCGACCTGCTCGTACCTGAAGGCGCTCTACAAGTACCCGCACGACGAGTACCCCTATGCGCGGCTGGTCGACGAGAGCCGCGCGCGCACGCGGGCCGATCGCGAGCTCGAGCTCGAGGACACCGGCGCGCTCGACGCCGGCTACTGGGACGTCACCGCCGAGTACGCCAAGGCGGGTCCCGACGACGTGCTGATCCGGATCTCGATCGTGAACCGCGGCCCCGCCGCTCGGCTGCACGTGTTGCCGACGGTGTGGCTGCGCAACACCTGGTGCTGGGGCCGCCGCGGCGAGGGCTACGACCCGCGCGGGTCGATCGAGCGCGCGCCCGGGTCGATCGAGCCCGCCACGGCGAGCGTGCAGATCTCGCAGCCCACGCTCGGTCAGTTCCGGCTCGACGCCGAAGGCCAGCCGGTGCTGCTGTTCACCGAGAACGAGAGCAACAGCGAGCGGCTGTGGGGCGTGGCGCCCGTGACGCCGTACACCAAGGATGCGTTTCACCGCCGCGTCGTCGCGGGCGACGCGGACGCGGTCAACCCCGCCGGCGAAGGCAGCAAGTGCGCCGCGTGGTACGTGCTCGACGTGCCCGCCGGAGGCTCGCACACGCTGCGCCTCCGGCTGACCCAGAGCGCGCACGCGGGCGCCGAGCCGTTCGCCGACTTCGACGCGGTGTTCGCGCGCCGCATCGCCGAGGCGGATCACTACCACCGCACGGTGCGCGATGCGCCGATGACCGACGAGGAGCGCCGCATCGTCCGGCAGGCGGACGCCGGCCTCGTGTGGTCGCGCCAGTTCTATCACTACATCGTCGAGCACTGGCTCGAGGGCGACCCCGGGCATCCGCCGCCACCGCCCGCGCCGGCGCGCCGCAACTACGCCTGGCAGCAGCTCTGGGCGCGCGACGTCATCGCGATGCCCGACACCTGGGAGTACCCGTGGTTCGCCGCATGGGACCTCGCGTTTCACTGCGTCGCGATGGCGCGCTTCGATCCGCAGTTCGCCAAGCACCAGCTGCTGCTGCTCTGCCGCGAGTGGTACATGCACCCCAACGGCCAGCTGCCGGCGTACGAGTTCGCGTTCGGTGACGTCAACCCGCCGGTCCACGCGTGGGCGGTGTGGCGCGTCTACCAGCTCGCCGGCGAGGCCGGCCACGGCTACGACCGCGAGTTCCTCGAGCGCGCGTTCGACAAGTGCCTGATCAACTTCACGTGGTGGGTCAACCGCGAGGACGCCGAGGGCGACAACCTGTTCACCGGCGGGTTCCTCGGGCTCGACAACGTGGGCGTGTTCGACCGCTCGCAGCCGCTGCCCGGCGGTGGCCACCTGGTCCAGGCCGACGCCACCGCGTGGATGGCGTTCTACTGCACGACCATGGTCTCGATGGCGCTCGAGCTCGCGCACGAGGAGACGCCCTACGCCGATCTCGCGCTCAAGTTCTTCGAGCACTTCGTGGCGATCGCCAAGGCGACGAACGAGCTCGGCGGGACCGGGCTGTGGGACGAGATGGATGGTTTTTACTACGACCAGATGCGGACTCCCGGCCACGGACCGCGCATGCTCAAGATCCGCTCGATGGTCGGCCTGGTCCCGCTGTTCGCCGCCGCCTCGCTCGATGACGAGCTGCTCCACCAGCTGCCGGTGTTCCACGACCGCCTGACCTGGTTCTTCGCCAACCGGCCCGAGCTGGCGCGCTCGATCTCGGTGACGCTCGACGAAGATCGCCAGCACCGCCTGCTCGCGATCCCCAACCGCGAGCGGCTCGAGCGCGTGCTGCGCACCATGCTCGACGAGCGCGAGTTCCTGTCGCCGTACGGCATCCGCTCGCTGTCGCGCGTCCACGCCGACGCGCCGTATCACCTCCGCGTCGATCACAGCGACTACGAGGTGCGCTACGCGCCCGGCGAATCAGACACCGCCGTGTTCGGCGGCAACTCGAACTGGCGCGGGCCGGTCTGGTTCCCGGCCAACTACCTCATCATCGAGTCGCTCAAGCGCTATCACCACTACTACGGCGATGAGCTCACCGTCGAGTGCCCGACCGGCAGCGGCCGCCGCATGCACCTGGGCGAGGTCGCCGCCGAGCTCGAGCGGCGGCTGGTCTCGCTGTTCCTGCCCGACGCGCGCGGACGCCGCCCCTGCCACGGCGAGGAGGCGCGCTACGCCGACGACCCGGCGTTCAAGGACCTCGTGCTGTTCTACGAGCACTTTCACGGCGACACCGGCCGCGGTCTGGGCGCGAGCCACCAGACCGGGTGGACCGCGCTCGCCGCGAACCTGATCGAGCGCGTCGCCGCGTCGCGGGGCACGCCGTGACCGAGTGGCTCGAGACCGACGGACTGGGCGGCTTCGCGATGGGCACCGCCGACGGCATCCGCACGCGGCGCTATCACGCGATCCTGCTGGTCGCGACCCGTCCGCCCGACGGACGCATGGTGCTGGTCGCCGACCTCGAGGTGTTCGTCGAGACCGCGGACGGCCGGTTCGCGCTGAGCTCGCACTGCTATCGCGGCGACGTGGTGTTTCCCGACGGCGCGCAGCACCTGACCGCGTTCACCCACCGCCCGTGGCCGCGCT
>DATIPJ010000589.1:0-9069 GCA_035472155.1 Kofleriaceae bacterium | reverse complement strand
GGCTCAAGAAGTTCATCGAGGTGCGCGGCTGCGACTGCGGCTCGTTCGCGATGATCGCCGCGCTCGCGCCGTTCATGCGCGGCATGCTCTACGACACGACCGCGCGCACCGCCGCGACCGCGCTCACCGCCAAGCTCTCGTTCGCCGACCGCCAGCGGCTCGCCGACGAGGTGCCCCGCCAGGGCTTCGCCGCGCGGGTCGGCCAGCGCACCGTCGGCGACCTCGCCGCCGAGCTGGTCGCCATCGTGCGCGACGGCCTCTCGCGCGTCGCCCCGGCTGCGCTATCGCTCATCGCCGCCGTCGAGGAGATCGCCGCGACGCGCCGCACCCAGGCCGACCGCATGGTCGAGCTCTGGCAGGCCCACGCCGGCGACCGCGCCGCCCTCGTCCGCGCCCTCGCCCATCCGGGCCTGGCCGGATAGCTTCGTCCGATCGGTTCAATCGTCGTCGTCGAAGTCGATGATGACGCCGTCGTCGGAGGTCGCGCGCGGCAGGCCACCGCGGCCTGCAGGGGGCCCCGGGACGGGTGCCGCGACGCTCGGGCTGCTGGGTCGCGGCGCGGCGGGCGAAGGTTGGCCGGGCGGCTGGGTCGAGCGCGGCTGCGATGGGGCGGGGGTCGTGCGCCCCTGGGACGAGGGCTGGGCCGCGCGCGGCTGAAACTGAGGCTGCGACTGCGGCGCGCGCTGCGGGAACTGGGGCTCGCGACTGTGCGACGCAGGGCGGATCGTCGTCGTCGGGCGCGGGCGGTTGGGATCGTGGTCGCGCTGCAGCTCGGTCGCTGCATGGGGAATCGCGAGGTCATCGAGGTCGACATCGAGCGCCTCGAGCGCGCTCTCGAGCTCGTGGTCCTCGACGGGGGAATCGAGCAGCGAGGGCAAGAACGGCGAGTTGCGCAGCGTGCTCGGCTGCTTGCGGATCGGGCCCGACGGCGTCCGTGCCGGCTGCCGCGCCTCGGTGGGCGTGGGCGACGACGGCGTCGCGCGAGCCCGCGGCGCGGAACCGCCCGGCGGCGAAGAGCTGCGGGATCGAGCGACGGGCGCAGGGATCGCGGCCGGCGGTGGAATGGCAGCCGAGGGCTCGAGGTCGAGGACATCGGATGGCGTGCCCGCGATCGTGAAGCTGCTGCTGCTGGTCGGCTCGGGCTCGAAGATCGGCTCGACGACCGCGTCGCGATCGGATGGCGCCGCGTCGGGATCGGATGGCGCCGCGTTGTGATCGAGCTGCGCCGGGTCGAGCTCGTCGCCGGTCTCGTCGTCGAAGGCCGCGAGCGCCTGGTTCGCGCTGTCGAGGTGGACGTGCCGATCGGCGAACTCCTCGTGCAGCCGATCGATGGCGCCGGGTGCGCCGACATCGTCCTGCGGTACGGCGTAGTAGAGGTCGCTATCCTCCTCGAAGTCGAGGCGCGCGGCGAAGTCGTAGCCGCTGGGGCGGCGGACGCCCGTGGGTTGCTGTGCGATCTCGTCGCCGTCTGCGGCTTCGAGCTCGGCGCTGTCCGAAGCCTCCTGCTCGCCGGTGTCCAGTGCGCGCGCATCGCTGTCCGAGGCGTCCTGTTCGCCGTGCGCCGCGAGCAGGTCCTCGTCGTTGGCGTCGGCCTCGGCCAGGATCTCGAAGTCGTCGATCTCGTCGAGGTTGACGTCGACGTCGGCGGCCGAGTCGGCGCGCAGGCCGAGCTCGTCGCGGCGCTCGTAGGCGGCGGCCGGGTCGCCGTAGGCGGCGATGCCGAGCGCGCGTGCGAGCTCGAGGTTCTCGGCGTCCGCCTCCACCTCGGCCTCGGCGAGCTGCTCGTCGAGACGCTCGCCGAGCTGGGCTGCATCGAACGGGACGCCTGCCGTCGGCGGTTCGAAGCCCGCCGGAACCGGAATACCGCCGAGCTCGGTGTGCTCGACGTCCTCCATGTCGAGCTCACCGAGCGCGTGGATCGCATCGAGCTGCGGGGGCTCTGCCTCGCGGGGCTGGCCGCTCGCGCGGGCGAGCAGAGGCACGGCCTCTTCCTCGTCGTCGACATCCGCGGCATCGCCGGAGGCAGCGTCATGCGAAGCGTCGCCCTCCCCGGCTGGATGATCTGCATGCGCTGCGTCTCCAGCATGCGCCCCGTCCGCGGCATGCTCCGCGTCCGCGGCATGCTCCGCGTCCGCGGCATGCTCCGCGTCCGCGGCGCGCTCTGCATCCACAGCATGCGGTGCGTCCGCGGCATGCGGTGCGTCCGCAAGGTGCTCCGCATCTGCAGAGTGCTCGGCGTGCGCGGCCTGCTCGTCGCCTGCGTCTTGCGTCGATGGCAGCTTGGTTGCGGGCGGGCGCGCCCAGCGCGCGCTGCGCTCCCGGCGAACCGCACTGCCACCGAGCTGCTTGGCGAGCTCGGCGGAGGCCGCGTCGATCGATATCTCGAGCGGCACGGCGGCGATCTCGGCCAGCGCATCGAGCTCGGCATCGATGGAATCCCCCGCCAGGGACCTCGCGCGCGCGAGCGCAGCGGCGACGTCGACGCTGTCGTCGAGCCCGGGGTCGGCGATCGCCACGCTCGCGACGGGGCCGGAGGCGCTCTCGATGACCTCGCTCACGGCGAGGCGCTTGCGGCGCGGCGGCTCGGGCGCGAGCGGCGCGACGCCGAGGACCTTGGCGATCGCCAGCGGCGCGGTCGTCCGGCGTGGCGCAGTCAGCAATGCCTCGCCTGGATGAGCCTCGCTCGCGGCAAGCGGCAGCGCGATCGACGGCGAGCTCACCCCGATCGAGGGCGCGCTCGGCCGGCTCGCGGGCGGGGGAGCCGCGGGCGCCGGAGGCGTCGTGCCCGCAGCAGGCTGCCCAGCGGGCGCTGCCACCGGGCCGCTCCCAGGGTCGCGCACCCCCGAGGCGATGGCCTCGGCGCGCCGCGCGGCATCGATGTCGTCGGGCGTGGGCAGGTTGAGCTCGGGGAGCCCGAGCGCGCGCCGCTGGTCGAGCATGCGCAAGATCAGCGCGCGGCTCTGCGGGGTGACGCGCATCAGCTCGATCGCCATGCCGAAGGTGGCCTTCGGGTTCGATGGATCGGGCGGCTTGGCCAGCTTGACCCGACCGAGGCCAACGACGGCGGGGGTGTCGTCGGAAAGCCGCAGCTCGAACTTGATCTCGGCGCCGAGCGGCTGGATCGACTTGGTCGGCAGGAAGAGGCCCGACTTGCCGACGTTGGTCGCGAAGCGCTGGACCATCGCGTCGACGTCGTCGTAGCGGAGCTTGATGCGCAGGACGATCGGTGCCGCGTGCCGCGCGCTTGGGTCGTCGGAGGACATGGCTGGGGCGACGAGAGGCCCTTTTCGAGTATCCCGCCGCGGCAGCCGAGGCGTCAAACCGCCCGGCCGCTCTTGCGGCGGGCAGCGCCTCCGGGATGACAGAGATGCGCGAAAAGAACATCCGGTTTACAGGCATTTCGCTGTGTCCGGAACTGGGATCCGGCGTCCCAGCACCGAACGAAATCGGCGCGATCGGCCGTGCGAATTCGCGTGCTTGAGCTGGCACACGCAGTGCTGCAGGAGGCGGCATGTCGTCGCTGTGGCTCGATATCCGATACGCGCTCCGCATGATGATGAAGGCGCCCGGGCTCACCTCGGTCCTGATCATCACACTCGCGCTCGGCATCGGCGCGAGCACCACGATTTTCTCGGTGGTGAACTCGATCGTGCTCCGGCCGCTGCCGTACGAGCACCCTGAGAAGCTCGTGCGCATCTACACCGAGTTCAACGGCAAGCTCGCGCTCAGGCAGTTCTGGA
The DNA here is from genome assembly GCA_035472155.1 of Kofleriaceae bacterium. Taxonomy (GTDB): domain Bacteria; phylum Myxococcota_A; class Polyangia; order Haliangiales; family Haliangiaceae; genus JABFXX01. The sequence continues at coordinate 5,329 of DATIPJ010000589.1, read as the reverse complement.
TGTCGCCGCCCGAGTTCGACGACCTCGTGAAGGGCTGCCGGTCGTGCGCGAGCGTGGGCGCGTGGGCGCGCGGCAGTGCATCGCTCGCCGGCGGAGACCGCCCGGTACGGGTCGAGGCAGCCGCCGTGACCCACCAGCTGCTGCCGCTGCTCGGCGTTCGTCCGCTGCTCGGACGCTGGTTCGACGCCAAGGAGGACCGCCCCGGCGATCCCGAGGTGATCGTGCTCGGCTACGACGTCTGGCAGCGCGCGTTCGCCGGTGACCCGTCGATCGTCGGCCGCAAGATCCACCTCGACGCCATGCCGGTCACGGTGATCGGCGTGATGCCCAAGGGCTTCGACTTCCTCGACCGCGAGGAGGCGTGGATGCCGGCGTGCATCGATTACGCGAAGGCGAACCGCGGCGGGCACTACCTCAACGTCGTCGCGCGGCTCGCACCCGGCGCCTCGCTCGCCGCGCTGCAGTCGGAGCTGGTCGCGCTCGAGACCGAGTGGGGCAAGAAGAAGGGCCCCAAGCAGCACGCGATCACGATCGACGATCACCCGATGGTCGCATTCGACTTCCAGGCCAACCTGGTCGGCTCGCTCGCGACGACCTTGTGGCTGCTGCAGGGCGCGGTGCTGTTCGTGTTGCTGATCTCGATCGTGAACGTGGCGAACCTCCTGCTCGCGCGCTCCGAGACCCGCACGCGCGAGGTCGCGGTGCGCCACGCGCTCGGCGCGAGCCGGCGCCGGCTGATGCGCCAGTTCGTCACCGAGAGCCTGATCCTCGGGCTGTTCGGCGGCGCGCTCGGCATCCTCGTCGCGGTGTGGGCGGTCGACGGCGTCACCGCGCTGGTGCCGCGCTCGGCGCCGCGCGCGAGCGAGATCACGCTCGACAGCGCCGCGGTCGCGTTCGCGGTGGCGTGCTCGATCGCTGGCGCGCTGCTGTTCGGCATCGCGCCGATCATGCACGCGCGCAAGACCGACCTGCACGGCGCGCTCAAGGACGGCTCGGGCCGGATGACCGGCTCGAAGGCGCGGCTGCGCGCGCGGCGCGCGCTGGTGATCACCGAGATCGCGCTCGCGGTCGTGCTCGTCATCGGCTGCACCGTCATGGTGCGCAGCTTCGTGCGGTTGCAGCACGTCGACCTCGGCTTCAACCCCGATCACGTGCTGACGTTCGGTATCGAGCTGCCACAGAAGGCGTACCCCGAGGCGCAAGGCGACGTGTACTGGCGCCGCCACCTCGATCGCATGCGCGCGCTCCCTGGCGTGACGTCGGTCGCGATGCTCGGCGGCATGCTGCCGGCGCGACCGCTCAACGCCAACGACATCGAGTTCGTCGGCAAGACCCGCACGCCGGACGGCCCGCCGTGGAACGTCGACTACTGGCAGGTGGTTGCCGACGACACGCTCGATGCGCTCGGCGCGCGCATCGTGAAGGGCCGCGGCATCACACGGGCCGACGTCGCCAACGCGCCGAGCGTGGTCGTGATCAACGAGGCGTTCGCCAAGAAGTTCTATCCCGGCGAGGATCCGATCGGGAAGCAGGTCATCGTCGACGAGACCCGCGATCCGAAGTTCACCAAGACCCAGACGATCGTCGGCATCGTCGCGGACATGAAGCAGGCCGGCATCGATCAGGCGTCGGGGACCGAGGTCTACATCCCGCTGTGGCAGTACTCGACGCTCGAGGAGAAACCCGAGTCGCGCGCGACGATGTACACGCTCGTGCGCACGACCGGCGACCCGGCGGATCTGATCCCGTCGGTGCAGCGCGCGGTGGGCGAGCTCGATCCCACGCTGCCGCTGTTCCAGACCCGCACGATGGAGGACGTGATGTGGGAGGCGATCGCGCGCCCGCGGTTCCTGACGTTCCTCCTGAGCTCGTTCGCGGCGCTGGCGCTGCTGCTCGCCGCGGTCGGCATCTACGGCGTGATGTCGCACACCGTCGCGCAGCGCACTCACGAGATCGGCCTGCGCGTCGCGCTCGGGGCGCAGCCCAGCCAGGTCCGCGCGATGGTGCTGCGCCAGGCCGGCGCGCTGGTCGCGATCGGCATCGCGAGCGGCCTCGGCACAGCGATCCTCCTCGAGCAGGTGCTCACTGGCTCGCTGCGCGGGCTGTTCTACGGCGCGCAGGTGACCCAGCCGACGCTGCTCGTCGCGGTCGCGATCGCGGTCGCCGCCGCCGCGCTGCTCGCGACCTGGATCCCGGCGCGCCGCGCGACCAAGGTCGAGCCCACCGTGGCGCTGCGGAGCGAGTGATGGACGTCCCTCGCACCGGAGCCCGGCCGCGCACGCGCCGCGTGGTGCTGCTCGTCGGCGGCGCCCTCACGCTCGCCGCGATCACGCTCGGCGTGCGCGCGCTCAAGAACCGCGTGCCGAGCGTACCGCGCAGCCAGCTGTGGATCAGCACCGTGCAGCGCGGGCCGCTCACGCTCGAGGTCCGCGGCCAGGGCACGCTCGTGCCGACCGACTTCCGGTGGGCGTCGGCCCCGGTGCCCGCCCGGGTCGACAAGGTGCTCGTGCAGGCGGGCGCGCAGGTCGAGGCCGACACCGTCTTGATCGAGCTCGCCAACCCCGACGCCGAGCTCGCCACGCTCGAAGCCGACCGCGACGTCGCCGCCGCCGAGGCCGAGCTCGCCCGCCTGGGCGCCCAGCTCGACGGCACGCGGCTGGCGCAGGAGTCGGCGGTCGCCAGCCTCGACGCCGACGTGGTGATGGCCAAGCGGCGCTCGACGATCGACAGCGCGATGGCCGAGAAGGGCGTGATCGCCGACCTCGAGAGCCTCGAGTCCAAGGACCGCGCCGGCCAGCTGGTCGGCCGCGCCGAGTTCGAGAAGAAGCGGCTCGGCGCGCTGCGCCGCGGCAACACCGCGCAGCTCGAGGCCCAGCATGCGCAGGTCGAGCGCCTGCGCGCCCTCGCCCAGTTCCGCCGCCGCCAGCTCGACGCGCTCCACGTCCGCGCCGGCCAGGTCGGCGTGGTGCAGCAGGTCGCGGTGGAGATCGGCCAGACCGTCGCGGTCGGCGCGCCGCTGGCCAAGGTCGTGGTCCCCGATCGCCTGCAGGCGCGGCTGCGCATCCCCGAGTCGTCGACCGAGGACCTCGCGCTCGGCCTCAAGGCCACGATCGACACCCGCAACGGCGTGGTCGCCGGCGAGGTCGTGCGCATCGACCCGGCCGCGCAGAACGGCAGCGTCACCGTCGACGTCAAGCTGACCGCGGCGCCGCCCAAGTCCGCGCGCGTCGACCAGAACGTCGAGGGCGTGATCGAGCTCGCCCACACCGGCGACGTCCTCCACGTCGCGCGCCCTGCGATCGGCGAGGCGCACCAGACCGCGACGCTGTTCAAGCTCGACGGCGACGGCAGTGCTCACCGCGCCACCGTCAAGTTCGGACGCGCCGCCCTCAAGGATATCGAGATCGCCAGCGGACTGTCCGCCGGGGATCAAGTCGTGCTCTCGGACATGTCGAAGTGGGACGGCCAGGACCGTCTCGGGATCGAGTAACACCATGGAAGCAACCGTCACCGCCCCCGCCAAGCCCGACCTCAACGACCTCGTCGCGCGCCCGTCGCCCGAGCGGCCGCTGCTCGAGCTGCACAAGATCGCCAAGGTGTTCCACACCGACGACGTCGAGACCCGCGCGCTGTCCAACGTGGAGCTCGCGATCGCCAAGGGCGAGTTCGTCTCGATCAGCGGCCCGTCGGGCTCGGGCAAGTCGACCTTGCTCGCGATCCTCGGCCTGCTCGACGTGCCGAGCGAGGGCGAGTACCGCATCGACGGCCAGGACACCGCCAAGCTCGACGCGGTTCGCCGCGCGGCGATGCGCAACAAGAGCATCGGCTTCATCTTCCAGGCGTTCAACTTGATCGGCGACCTCACGGTCGAGGAGAACGTCGAGCTGCCGCTCACCTACCGCGGCCTGCCCGCCGCCGAGCGCAAGAAGCGCGTCGCCGAGGCGCTCGACGGCGTGCGCATGGCCCACCGCGCGCGCCACCTGCCGGCGCAGCTCTCGGGCTGCCAGCAGCAGCGCGTCGCGGTCGCCCGCGCGATCGCCGGCGACCCGCTGATCCTGCTCGCCGACGAGCCCACCGGCAACCTCGACTCCAAGAACGGCGACGCCGTGATGGAGCTCCTCGAGCAGCTCCACGCCAAGGGCGCCACCATCTGCATGGTGACCCACAACCCCGACTACGCCCGCAAGGCGACCCGCGTCGTGCACCTGTTCGACGGCCGGGTGGTCGAGGACCGCCGCGGCCAGTAGGCTGTCTGGGTGACCGTGGCACCGCGGCTCCTGGTCGCCGATGATCAGCCCGACGTCCTCGAGGCGGTGCGCATGCTCGCGCGCACCGACGGCTTCGACGTGCGCACGGCCACCTCGCCCGCCGCGGTGCTCGCCCTGTGCGAGGCCGAGGAGTTCGACGTCTGCCTGCTCGACCTCAACTACGCGCGCGACACCACCTCGGGCCGCGAGGGCATGGACCTCCTGGCGCGCCTGCGCGAGGTCGACCCGACGCTCCCCATCGTCGTCATGACCGCGTGGGGCAGCATCGAGGGCGCGATCGAGGCGATCCGCCGCGGCGCGCGCGACTACCTCCAGAAGCCGTGGGACAACGCGCGCCTGCTCGCCACCCTCCACGGGCAGCTCGAGCTACGCAACGCGCTGCGCACGGCCAACCGCCTCGACGCCGAGGCCGCGCGCACCCGCCAGGCCGAGCTCCCCGCGATCGTCGCGCGCTCGCGGGCCATGCAGCAGGTCATGTCGCTCGTCGAGCGCGTCGCCCCCTCGAGCGCCAGCATCCTCATCACGGGCGAGCACGGCACCGGCAAGGAGGTCCTCGCGCGCGTCATCCACGCCTCGTCCGGCCGCCGCGACCGGGCGTTCGTCGCGGTCAACGCGGGCGGCCTCTCCGACGGCGTCCTCGAGAGCGAGCTGTTCGGCCACGTCAAGGGCGCGTTCACCGACGCGCGCACCGACCGCACCGGCTGCTTCGAGCTCGCCGACGGCGGCACGCTCTTCCTCGACGAGATCGCCAACATGCCGCACGGCCAGCAGGCGCGCCTCCTGCGCGTCCTCCAGACCGGTGAGTTCCACCCGGTCGGCAGCTCGCGCCCGCGCAAGGTCGACGTCCGCGTCCTCGCCGCCACCAACGCCGACGTCGTCCGCGAGGCCGCCGCGGGCCGCCTGCGCGAGGTCGACCCGACGCTCCCCGTCGTCGTCATGACCGCGTGGGGCAGCATCGAGGGCGCGATCGAGGCGATCCGCCGCGGCGCGCGCGACTACCTCCAGAAGCCGTGGGACAACGCGCGCCTGCTCGCCACCCTCCACGGGCAGCTCGAGCTACG
>DATIPJ010000588.1:0-32311 GCA_035472155.1 Kofleriaceae bacterium | reverse complement strand
GCTGGAGAACCGGCGGAAGTGCCCTCGAAATGATAGGTCGGACCACCTTACCAGCTTGCCACCTTGCCACCTGGCCACCTGCTGACGTAGATTCGCCGAGAGGACATGATGAAAACCAGACGCCTTCTTCTTGCGCTGGGGCTGACGTTGATCGCCAGCACCGCGTCCGCCGCGAATCGGCCCAAGGGGTTCACCACCATCTGCAGTGAGGGTCAAACATGTTCGGTGTCCGCGAACACGAACGTCGCGTTCGGCCGCGCCGACCACTTCCTGTTCAAGGTCCTGAGCGGAAGCTTCGTGTGCGCGCAGGCCACGTTCGGCGGCCGGACGGACGGCGGCGTGAACGAGTGCTCGGTGCCGACCGGCAGCGCGCCGCCGCCCGACGATGACCCGGGTAATCCGCCGCCGAGCCCGGATATGGGCTTCTTTCCTGGCTGTCCCAAGCCCACGGTCACGGCCACCGTGCAGCTCACGCAGACGCAGGTGGTGGAGGCCGGTCAGGTCTTCGACGGAGGCAACCGGCGCTACAACCTCTCCGGGGGCAGCCAGAGTGAAGGGCAGCCTCCCTTGTTCGAGGTGAGGGACGGCGGCTCGGTCAGGAACGTCATCATTGGCCCGCTGGCGGCCGACGGGATCCATTGCCTGGGGAACTGCACCCTCGACCATGTCTTCTGGGAAGACATCGGCGAAGATGCCGCGACCGCGCTCGGTCCCGCCGGCACGATCATGACCATCAACTGCGGCGCGGCCTTCAACGGCTCCGACAAGACCTTCCAGTTCAACGGCCGCGGAGAGCTGCGTATCAGCAACTTCTACGTGGCCAAGGCCGGCAAGCTGGTGCGTTCGTGTGGCGACTGCACGGGGAATGGCGGCCCTCGGCGGATCTCCATCAACAACGTCATCACGCGCGACGTGCCGACGATCGCCGGCATCAACACCAACTTCGGCGACGTGGTCACCATCCGCAACCTGACCCTCAACAACAGCGGCACCAGCAAGACCAAGATCTGCCAGGTCTACAAAGGTGTCGTGAAGGGTAACGGCAGCAGCAAGGCGCTGGGCGTGGAGTTCAACACGTCGAGCTGTCAGGTGAGCCCGAGCGATGTGACGCTGTTGCCGCCGAGCCAGATGAACACCAGCGCATGCGCCGGCACCTGTCCGATTCCGTAGCAAGCTGACCGGCGCGCGGGGCGCCTGCCGTGATCTGCCGCCGGCTGCGCCCCGATCGAGGGCGCTTCGACGACGGCGGCGGCGGCTGATTTCGCTGCGGGCACAGGCACCTGGCTCGTGAGCTGGAAATCGGTCGCTCGCGGTCGAACGGCGTGCCCTGAAATCTCGGGCCGCGGGTTTAACGTACGGCCCATGCGATCGCGCACCCTCCACGCGGGCACATGAGGAACGCCGCGCTCCTCGACACGCTGTATCGCCAGCACGGTCCAGCGGTCCTGCGGCGGGCCCGGCAGATCTTGCAGGACGACGAGGAAGCGCGCGACGCGCTCCAGGAGATCTTCTTGTTGCTCGCGAACCATCCAACCATCGAGGAGCGCGGCACGACCGCGTGGTTCTATATCCGGACCACGCATTTCTGCTTGAACCGGCTGCGGGACAACAAGAACCGGGCGCGGCTTCGACTGCAGCGCGCGGAGGAGCTGCCGATCAGCGCGCCGGCCCGGAGCGAGAACGTGGTGCTGGCCCGCGACGTGCTGGCCCAGCTGCCACCGGAGCTCGCCGAGGTCGCGGTCTACTTCCACTGCGACGAGATGACGCAAGATGAGATCGCCGCACTGCTGGCGTGCTCGCGCCGTCACGTCGGCCACCTCCTGGAGCGCCTCCACAACATGATGAGGGTTTCCCGATGCGGATGACCGAGCACGCCGAGCGCAGCGCCGGATGTCTGTCTCGCCTGCACTGTGATCAGCTGCTCAACGGCGAGCTGGACGACCGCGAGGACCTGAAGCAGCATTGCGCGTCGTGCCAGCGCTGCACGGCGTTGCTCGCCGCTCACCGGCGCGAGCGCGCGGCGTTCGCCGTGCCCAGGGCACATGCTGGGCGCTGGGCGCGCGGCGCCGGACGCTGGGTGATGGGGCTCGCGGCGATCGCCGCGGCGCTGTGTGTGTGGCTCGTGGCGTCGCGAGATCGCCTCGGTGGCGCCGAGATCCGCAGCAAGGGCAAACCTGCGCTGGCGTTCTACGTCAAGCACGGGGACGCAGTCCGCGAGGGAGCGCCCGGGGAAGTGGTGGGCCCGAAAGACGCGATCAACTTCGTCGTGTCGACGGAGCAGCCGGCGTTCCTCGCGATCATCAGCGTCGATGGGGCCGGCAAGGTGAGCGCGTATTACCCGGAGGGCCCGACGGCGGCCGCGATCCCGGCGGGCCGAGATCGCGTGCTGCCGCGCAGCGTGCTGCTCGACGACACGCTGGGCCTCGAGCGAGTCGTCGGTGTGTTCTGCGACCGGCCGATCGCCGTCGCGGAGCTCGCGGCTGCCGTCGCACGGGACGCGATCCCGAGCGGCTGTGTGTCCGACGCACTGACGCTCGAGAAGCGACGGACGCCATGACACGGACCCGGGCACGGATCTGCGCCGTCGCCGCGCTCGCGATCGGGTGGCTCGCGCCGATCGCCGCGCGCGCCGACATCGAGCGCTACGCGTTGGTCGTGGGCAATAACCTCGGAGACAGCGACGAGCAGCGCCTGCGCTATGCCGAGGACGACGCGCGCCGGGTGTACGAGGTGCTGCGCGAGCTGGGCGGGTTCCGCCCCGAGAACATGCTGCTGCTCCGCTCCGAGGACGCCGAGTCGGTGCGGCGCAGCCTGATCTCGATCAACGATCGGATCCGGACGCGGGTCGCGAGCGGCGCGCAGTCCGAGCTGCTCGTCTACTACTCGGGCCACTCGGATCAGACTGCGCTGCACCTCGGGCGGACCGCGCTCGAGCTCGAGCAGGTCGAGCAGCTCGTGCGTGGCTCGGCGGCGACGCTCCGCGTGCTGATCCTCGATTCGTGCCGGTCGGGCGCATTGACCCGCGTCAAGGGCGGCGCGATCCAGCCGGGCTTTCAGATCGCGCTCGATCAACGCATCCCGAGCGATGGCGTGGTGTTCTGGACGGCGAGCTCGGCGAGCGAGACCGCGCAGGAATCGGACGCGCTGCGAGGCTCGTTCTTCACGCACTATCTGGTGTCGGGGCTGCTCGGCGCGGCCGATCGCGATGGCAACGGCGACGTCACGCTCGGCGAGGCCTATCAGTACGCCTACGAGAACACGCTGCGCGCGAGCAGCCGCACGCTCGGTGGGATGCAGCACCCGACGTTTCGCTACGAGCTCGGCGGGCATGGCGACGTCGTGATGACCTTGCCGGGGCGCGCCGACGACCAGCGCGCACAGCTCAGCTTTCCCGACGGCAAGAGCTACCTCGTGATCCAGGGCGGTGCAGACGGCGCGGTGATGGCCGAGGTCGGTGCGCACGACCGAACGCGCCGGCTGAGCGTCAAGCCCGGGCGCTACTTCGTGCGCGGCCGCGGTCCGGACTTCCTGCTCGAGGGCACGGTGGTCCTGCGGCCCGCGGAGCAGCGCCAGGTTCGCGAGGACGAGCTCGAGCGCCTCGACTACGCGCGGCTGGTGCGCAAGGGTCGCGACGAGCGCCGCGTCGCCGCCGGCGTGCAGGCCGGCTACGCGCTTCGAACGGCGCTGTGGAGCGGCGGCGACCCCTGCCAGGGGCCGTTTGCGTCCTACGCGATCGATCTGCCGCTGGTCTCCGTCGCGCCGCGGATCGGAGCCTGCCGCGGCGGCTTCGACGATGCGCCCGGTGCGACCAGCGAAGCGATCGAGCTCGAGGTGCGCGCGGCGCATGCGTGGGACTTCGGGCACCTGGCGCTGAGCGCGGGTGGCAGCGTGGGCGGATCGTACATGCGCGACAAGCCGGGGAACGGCCGGCTGTCGAGCAAGCAAGCCCTGCCGTACGCAGGCGTGCTCGTCGGTGCCACGGTCGATCTGACGGACGGATACTACTGCGGGGTCGAGCTCGACGGGATGGCGTACTTCCAGCTGTCCGCGCGGCGCAACCTCGTCATCACGGCCGGCGACTCGATCCTGACCGACGTCGCCGAGCCGGCGTTCAGCGTCGCGACCAGCAGACCATTCGCGCTCCGGATCGATCTCGTGTTGATCGGCAAGCGCTGGTGATTCAGCGCTCGGCCACCGCCGAGCAAATACCAAGTTGTGGATCGGTTTTCACCGAGGAGACTCCTTATGCCTAGACTAGCTAGTTTGACTGCGCTCGTGGCGGCCCTGGTCGCCTGCAACCCGGATCGCGGCCGCTCGCCGGGCCAGACGCGCTTCGAGTCTGCGCCCCCCAACACGATCGGACAGCTCAGCACGGACTCCGACGGAGGGGGCGCGGGCGGAGTCGTTGCGACCCCGGGGGTGCCTGCGACGCGCACCATCGAGGAAACCGACCTGTACCGGCTCGATGGCAACCGCCTCTACTATCTCAACTCGTATCGCGGGCTCATGGTGTTCGACGTCACGGCGCCGGACCGGCCGCGCTTGCTCGGCCGGTCACCGATCTTTGGCAATCCGGTCGATATGATCGTGCGCGATGGGATCGCCATTGTCGTGGTCGGCGACTGGTTCGGCCGGATGGACGACGGCACGCCGTTTCGCGGGTCGATCGTGCGCGGTCTCGACACCACGGATCCGGCCCGGATCCGCGTGCTCGGCGAGGCCAAGCTCGGCGGCTGGGTACGCGATGATCGCGTCGTCGGCGACGTGATCTATGCGGTGAGCGAGGACTACGGCTGGTCGTACGGCTGGAACGAAGGCGTGGCCGACGCCGCGACCGACACGTCGAGCACGTCCCGCGCCTCGGTGATCGTATCGTCGGTGAGCTTCGCCAACCGCACCATCACGGCGGTCGACAGCGTGCGGTACGACGGCTTCACCGGCGTATTCAACGTCACGCCGACGTCGATCTTGCTCGCGTCGACGGCGGCGCAAGCGGCGCAGACCTCGCTGCTTTACCTCGACACCTCGGATCCCCAGGGCGCGATCGTCCCGCGCGGCTCACTGACCGTCGAGGGTGCGGTCAATGGCTGGGGCGCCGACAACGGGCGGTGGAACCTCGACTTCGCCGACGGCAAGACCGCCCACGTGCTCGGCCAGGCCTACGGCTACCTCGGTGGCTATACGCTATCGACCGCTGACTTCTCCGACCCCGATCGCCCGGCGTTGCTCTCGGCGCTTCCGATCGCGCAGACCGGGTGGAGCGCCGCCGCACGGTTCGACACCGACCGCCTCTACCTGTCGCCCGCGGCCGGGTACTACTACGGCTGGAGCAGCACGCCATTTCAGATCTACGACCTTGCGGACCCGACCGCCCCGCGGCTCGCCGGCACGGTCAGCATCCCGGGCATCGTATGGAACATCTTGCTCGCACCCGATTCGCGGCTGTTCGCCCTCGGCAACGACAGCACGGGCGCGGGCTACGGCGATGCCGTCTCGCTGCACTACCTCGATGTCAGCGACCCCGCCGCGCCGCGCGTGCTCGGCACCTCGAAGTTCGGCGAGGGCTGGGCGTGGACGCCCGCCGCGGGCAGCTTCAAGGCGTTCACCATGGACATCGCGAAAGGCCTCGTCGTCGTGCCGTATTCGGGCTGGGACTCCGTCGGCGCGACGTACAACAACGGCCTCCAGCTCGTCGAGGTCACGCCGACCAGCGTGACCACCGCGGGCCCGGCGCGCACCCGGGGCTGGGTCGAGCGCGGGATCTTCGTCGGCGATCGCCTGATCTCGCTGTCCGACTCTTCGCTCGCCGTCATCGACTATAGCGATCCGACGAAGCCGACCGTGATGACCGAGCTGACGCTTGCCCGCAACGTCATCACGGCGATTCCCAACGGCGCCACCGTCGCCGAGGTGTCGTCGGATTGGTGGGACAACGATGTGTCCGCGTCGCAAGTCCGCGTGCTGCCGATCGCCGACGTCGAGGAGACCGCCGACACCACGGCGTCTGTGCCGACTGCCAGCATCGACGGCGTCAACGCCCGCGCATTCCGCAACGGCGATCTGTCGTATATCGTCACCAACGTCCGCACGGACGGGCCGTGCGGCGGCTCGATCGTCGGCGGGTGCTATGCGCGGGCGCAGCAGGTCCAGGTCGTCGATCTCTCCAGCGGCGCCCCGGTGCTTCGCGGCAAGGTGCAGCTCCCCGCCGACCGGTGGGGCTGGTACGCCGGCTGGGGAGGATTCTGGTGGTACGACTGGTGGTGGGGCGACGAGGTCGCGCAGGTCGGCCAGGACGCGCTCGCGTTCCGGCGCTGGGAGCCGGTGTACGACGAGCATGGCAAGTACCTCGACGCCAACAGCCACCTCTACGTCGTCGATCTCGCGAACCCCGACGCCCCCACGGTCGCCTCGACGGTGATCCAGACCGACCCCGACGCCTGGTGGGGCAACCTCCGCGTCGTCGGCAATACGCTGTACACCACGCACTACGAGTGGGTCGACCATCCCGCCGATGGCCAGGGCTGGGTCAAGTACTTCCTGGATGCGATCGATCTCCGCGATCGAGCTCACCCGCAGAGCAGCGCCAAGGTCAACGTTCCGGGCCTGCTCGTCGGCGGCAATGCAAGCGATCCGAGCCTGGTCTACACGATCGACTACCGCTGGGAGGATGGCAACACCCCGGTCAACGACTTCAACGTCCTCCGCATCGCGGGCGGCGAGGCGACGCTGATCGCGCGCGTCGCGATCGACGGCTGGGTCGGCTCGACGTTTGTCAACGGCACCCAGGCCTACCTGTCGGCACAGAAGTGGATCGACACCGGCAACAACACGGGCCGTTCGGTCATCGCGCTCCATGCGATCGATCTCCGCAACCCCACGAAGCCGCGCGACCGCATCGCCAGCGAGAACGGCTGGGGCTGGCTACTCGCCGTCGAAGGCGACCGCGCCCTCATCACGTCTGGCTGGTCGGGAGAGGCGATCGACGTCTACCAGCTGCAAGACGGCCGGGCGCCCCGCTTCGACCAGACGATCCGGACCCACGGCTGGTGGGTCAACGGCGTGTCGCGACAGGATCAAACGCTGTTCCTGTCGAGTGGCTACTGGGGCGTACAGAAGGTGTCCCTCGACAGCGCCTTGCGCTGACCCTAGCTCGCCGAGCCAGCGCCGCGCAGGGCGACCAGCACGCGCGCCGGCGTGAACGGTACGTCGCGCAGCCGCGCGCGGGTCGCGTCGAACACGGCGTTGCTGATCGCCGCGGGGACGAGCGTGATCGAGGTTTCCCCGGCGCCGGTGGCGGGCACGCCGGTCGGCGTCACGAAGACGGTCTCGATCGCGGGCACGTCGTAGTCGAGGTGCAGGCTCGGGTACGACGACCAGTCGACCGACGTGACGCGGTGCTCGTCCCACGTGACCTCCTCGACGAGCGCGCGGCTCGTGCCCTGGAGCAGGCCGCCCTCGACCTGGTTGCGCAGGCCGTCGGGGTTCGAGATCGGGCCGCAGTCGATCGCGACGACATACCGCCGCGGATGCACGACGCCGCTCGCGACATGCACGTCGACATCGGCGATCAGCGCCGCGTACCCATTGTGACCTTCGTACGAGACGCAGGCGACGCCGCGACCACGCGCGATGCCCTCACCGGTCGCCGAGCGCTCGCGCCGCGGGCCGGCCTGCCATTGCGCGGCCTTTGCCGCGGCGCGCAGCACGCCGATGATCCGTTCATCGCGCAGGTGACGCAGCCGGAATGCGACCGGGTCGGTGCCGGCGCGCGCGCACACCTCGTCCATGAACGACTCGTTCGCGAACGTGTTCTGGATCCGCAGCGGTGAGCGCAGCGGGCCGGTGAAGAAGGGTGAGCGCACGGTATGCGTCACCACCCGCTCGCTGCGGATCGTGCCCTCGCCGCCGCACGTGCCGGCGATGCAGCCGGCGACATACGCCGGGACCGCGTTGCTGCGGTTGTCGAGCTTGCCCTTCGGCGGCGCGGCCGGCCCGATCGCGAGCGGCTCCGGCTCGTGGCCGAGCAGCATGCCCGTGATGATGTTGCCGGGTCGATCGTACCCGGGGCGGCTGCCGAGCGCCGCGACCCAGGCCTCGCGATCCCACGCCGCGATCGCGCCGTCCGAGCCGAGCACCGCGCGCAGCTCGATGGCACATGCCGCGCCGTAGTTCTCCCACTTCATCTCGTCCTGCCGCGTGAACTGGACGCGTACCGGCGCGCGAACCGCCTGCGAGAGGATCGCGGCGTCGAACGATACAGCGTCGGCGCCGTTCAGGCCGTAGCAGCCCGAGCCGCGCTTGAACACGACCCGCACGGTCTCGATCGGCACGCCGAGCAGCTTGGCGAGGCAGCTCCGCGTCGGATACACCGATTGCGTTGGCGACCACACCGTGACGCCATCGGCGCGGACGTCCGCGACGGCGCACGACGGACCGAGCGAGCCGTGCATCTGGTACGGGTAGGTGTAGCGCGCGCGGATCACGCGGTCGCCGGCTCGCTCGAGCGCAGCGTCGACGTCGCTCGAGTCGATCGCGATCTGGTCGCGCGACGGTTGCCGGCGCAGGAAGTCGAAGAAGGTCTCGCGCGGCGGCAGCGCGGGGCCGGGCTTCCAGCGCACCTTGAGGCGCTCGGCGGCGACCATCGCCGCGAACTGGGTCCGCGCGACCACGCCGACGAAGCTCTCGCGCACGACCACATCGACGAAGCCGGCCACCCCGCGCGCCGATGACGCATCGACGCCGGCCAGCGTCGCTCCCATGTCCGGCGGCCGGACCACGCGGCCGTGCAGCATCCCGGGCACGCGGAGGTGGTGGACATACTCGAAGCGGCCGGTCACGAGGGCGACGCGATCGAGCGACGTCACGGGCTTGCCGAGCGTGGTCCACGCCGATGGCGGCTTGCGCTTCGCGGTCTTGCGCAGCGGCAGCTCGAATCGGCGGCCCCCGACAAGCTCGCCATACGTCACCCGCGCGCCCGCCGGGCTCGAGATGACGCCAGCGGCGATCGCGAGACGCGCGACCGGTGCGCCGAGGCGCTTGCTGGCCATCTCGAGCAACACCTCGCGCGCGGTCGCGGCCGCGAGCCCGAGGTTCTCGTCATTGAAGTTGACCGGCGTCGATTGGCTTCCCGACGTTGTTCCCTGGTCGGGCGTCACCGCGGTATCGCACTCGACCATGGTCACGTGCGCCATCGGCACGTAGAGCTCCTCGGCGACGAGCTGCACCTGGGCGGTGAAGATGCCCTGGCCGAGATCGCACTTGCCGGTGTACGCGGTGATCCGGCCATCGGCGCCGACGGCGAGCCACGCGTCGAGGGCTGCGCCGTCGATGTGCGACGCTTGCGTGCCGAACTGGCCCGCGGGCGCGGCGCGGACCGCGCGCGGTAGCAGCGCCTGCGCGCTGAAGCTGACGACGAGCGCGCCGCTGCCCTTGAGGAAGTCGCGCCGCGTGGTCATCGCGTCCTCTTCACGCCATCGGCGTAGCGCCGGATCGCGCGCAGCATCCGCGCGTGGGTGAAGCAGCGGCACAGCACGCCGCCGAGCGCGCCGCGGATCTCTGCATCATTCGCGTCGGGATTGGCGTCGAGCACCGCCTTCGCGGTCAGGATCACGCCGCTCAGGCAGAACCCGCACTGCGACGCGCCCTCGTCGATGAACGCCTGCTGGAGCGGATGCGGTGCGTCGGGCGACCCCAGGCCCTCGAGCGTCACGATGTCTGCGCCGTCGGCATGGCGAACCGGGAGCACGCATGAGCGAACCGGCTGGCCGTGCATCATCACCGTGCACGAACCGCAGTGCGCCACGCCGCAACCGAATCGCGGTCCGCGCAGCCCGAGCTCGTCGGCCAGCACGAACAGCAGCGGTGTGTCCGGATCGACGGCGACCGTGTGATCCGTACCGTTGACACGAAGTCGGATCGTCACCCACCGAGCCTAGCAGCACGCCGGTCAACGGCGAAGCTGATCGACCACCCAGGTGATACCGCCCGCCACGATGCTTGCACCGAGCGCCACGGCAGGCAGCGAGACCACCACCCACGTCGCTCGATCGGGCTCGTCATCGCTGTTCAGTGAGCCGAGCAGCGCCCCCGCGCCTCCGGCCACCATCCCCACAAGGCCGCACACCAGCGGGACCTTGCTCCCGTCGCTGCTGTGCTGCCAGACATCGCCCGTCACGAATCCACACCCGATCGCACCCGCAACCCCGCCGACCATTCCACCGTCTGCGGTAGCCATCGTCACGTACGTTGTGCGTGCTGCGCCGGATTTCTGCGGCACATAACAAGCCGGATGAAGCATGAGCGAGATTACGAGCAAACGACTGAGCATCGAGACGTGACAATAGACGAACCACCGGCCGGTCGGGGGCTCGGGAGTGCAGATCATAAATTGACGATAAAGGGTCTGCTCGAGGTTTCGTATGCGAACGGAACGGCGTTGACGGTCGATCTGCTCCCGGCGAGTCTGCCTCCACTCACGACGTGCGCGGCACCGCCGGCGCACTCACTGCGAAGGAGTTGGATGTGAAGCCCCAGGGTCAATGGCTCACTGGTTATGTGATCGCTATCGTCGCAAGCCTCGCCTCGTGTGGAAAGCATCGAGAAGTCGTCGAGCCCGACGAGGATGAAGACAAAGAAGTCGCCGACAACGACTACTTCTATCTTCAGCGCGTATCTCGCGATGGTCGAATCGATCTGCGTGCGCGCTCGCGAGCGATCGCGCACGCCCGGCTGCTCAAGGCGCGCGCGATGGCGATGGCGGCCTCCAGCTTCGCGCCGGTGGGGCAGTGGGAGCAGCGAGGGCCGCTGAACGTCGGCGGTCGGGTGGCCGACGTGGTCGGCGATCCGCTCGACGCCAACAAGTTCTATGTCGGCGCCGCCAGCGGCGGCGTCTGGAAGACCACCGACGGCGGCGCCACGTTCACACCGATCTTCGATGACAAGGGCAGCCTGTCGACCGGCGCGCTGGCGATCGATCCGCGCGACTCGAACGTCCTGTATGTCGGGACCGGGGAAGCCAGCCCGGGCGGCGGCAGCGTCACCTACCCGGGCGACGGCGTGTGGAAGACGACCGACGGCGGCGCGACCTGGCAGCACCTCGGCCTCGACAACACCGTGTACATCGGCCGCATCGTCGTCGATCCCAAGAACCCCGACAACGTGTTCGTCGCCGCCATGGGGCACCTGTACTCCCGGAATCCCGATCGCGGGGTCTACCGGTCTCAGGACGGCGGACAGACCTGGACCAATGTGCTGTTCGTGTCGGATATCGCCGGCGCCGTCGATCTCGCGATCGATCCGGTCGACCCCAGGCGGATCTTCGCCGCGACGTGGGAGCGCATCCGGTTTCCGACCGAGCGGATCTACGGCGGGCCTGGCAGTGGGCTCTGGCTGTCCACCGACGGCGGCACGACGTGGAACCGGCTGGCCGGTGGGCTCCCGGGGCCCGAGACCGAGCCGAGCCGGATCGGCGTGGCGATCTCGCCATCGTCGCCGAGCACCGTCTACGCGGTGTACTACCGCAAGGCGGACACCACGCTCGAGGCGCTGTTCCGCTCGACCGACGGCGGAGTGACCTGGACGCCGCAACAGAGCACCAACCTGCGCAACATCCTCAGTAACCAGGGGACCTGGTCGGGTCGGGTGTTCGTCCACCCCACCAACTCCCTCGAGGTCTGGGTCGACGGCGTCGGGCTCGCGCGCTCGACCAATGGCGGCATGACCTTCGCGTCCGTCGGCGGGCTGCATGCCGATCACCACTCGCAGTGGTGGTTTCCTGCCAACCCGTCGATCGTCCTCAAGGGTAACGACGGTGGCTTGTACCGCTCGATCAACGGCGGCACCACATGGACGCACTTCGAGAATCTCCCGATCTCGCAGTTCTACACGGTCGAGGCCCACCCCAAGGAGCCGTTCAAGGTCTACGGCGGAATGCAGGACAACGGAGTCAAGCGCACGACGACTGGCGCGCTCAACGACTGGTCGAACGTGACCGGCGGTGACGGGTTCGAGGTTCACGTCGATCCCAACAGCACGCAGGTGATCTATTCGGAGTCGCAGTTCGGTGCGCTGCGCCGATCGATCAACGGCGGCGCCTCGTTCACCAACGCAACCTCGGGGCTCAGCGGCCGGCTGAACTGGAAGACGCCGCTCGCGTTCGATCCGACGCCCGGCAACGGGCTCAACACCACGGTGTACCTCGGCTCGAACGTGCTGTTCCGGTCGACCAACTCCGCCGCGTCGTGGACCGCGATCAGCGGTGATCTCACCGACGGCAACGGCGGTGTCGGTGGCGTCGTGTTCGGGTCCATCACCGCGCTCGCCGTCGCGCCCTCCAACCGCAACACGATCTACATCGGCACCGACGATGGCAACGTATGGATCACGCGCGACGCCGGCCACACCTACACCCGCATCGACCTGACCCTGCCCGAGCTCTGGGTCACCCGGATCATCGTCGATCCGGCGGACGACGCGATCGCCTACGTCACGTTCTCCGGCTTCCGCGTCGACCAGCCGCTCGCGCACGTGTTCCGCACCTCCGACCGCGGCGGCCACTGGCTCAACGTCAGCAGCGACCTCCCGGACGCGCCGGTCAACGACATCGTGCTCGATCCGCGCGCGAGCTCGATCCTGTATGTCGGGACCGACGTGGGCGTATTCGTCTCGCAGAACGGCGGCGGGAGCTGGTCACCGCTCGGCGCTGGGCTGCCCGACGGAGTCGTGGTCACGAATCTGAAGATGATCCCCGGCGCGCCGCCCACGCTGCTCGCGGCGACCTACGGGCGATCGATCTACGGGATCGACCTGGGAGACCTGGCGAGCAGCCCCGAGCCCGCACCGTAGCCGCCATCCTCACGGCTCCGCAGACAGCGGCCAGCCCTCTTGCCACACCAGCTCCGACATCCGCAGCGTCGGGACACCCGCGTTGAGTGCATCGTACGAATGATAGATATTGAGCCAGGTCGCGCCGCGCTGCACGATCGCGTTGTGGCCGGGGCCGCGCCAGCGCGCGTTGCCCGACACCACCGGCGTACCGCCACCGTGCAGTAGATCGAGGCCGGTGCGATCGACATAAGGTCCGGTGATCGACGTGGAGCGCCCGACGACCGTACGGTAGGTGCTGTCCGCACCGCGGCAGCAGAAATCGAACGACAGGAACAGGTAGTAGTAGGGCTCCTGGTAGACGAGGAATGGAGCCTCGAGCGCGTCGCCCGGGCGACTTGCGAGATCGAAGATGTCATTGCCCGCGCGCGCACCGGTGGTGGCGTCGAGGCGAATCAACTTGATACCGCTCCAGAAGCTGCCGAAGGCCAGCCAGCGCTGGCCATCGACCGAGACGGCCATGTTCGGGTCGATCGCATTGAAGTTGTCGACGGTCCCGACGTTCGAGCAGATCACCGGCCCGTGATCGGTCCACGCCGATCCGGAGCTCAGGTCGTCCTTGGTTGCATGGCCGATGCACGAGCGATTCGAGCCGAAGGTCGAGGCCGCGTAATACAGATGATGCGTTCCCCCGAAGAACGAGATATCCGGCGCCCACAGCGAGTCGATCGCGCCGATCGCGTCCGTGACCCACGCGGGATTCTGCGCGAACACGCTGCCGGCGAACGTCCAGGTCGTCCCGTCGCTCGAGGTTCTGGCGAGGATGCCGGGTCCGGTGGAGAACAGCCAGAATCGGCCGTCGCGCTCGATCATCGCAGGATCGTGGACGTCGGTGATGGCGCCGTCGACGCCGACCCGGCTCGGCAGCACCGCCGGGGCCGGCAGGTGAGCGAGGTGCGCGATCTCGCGGTCGTCGAACGCGCGGCAGGACATCCGGATGTCGTCGAGCGAACCGTCGAAGCTGGGGTCCGGAAACGTCGAGCGGCCGAAGAAGTTGCCGGTCGTCATTCCCATGTCCGATGGGTTCGAGGTGACGCCGCTCTGCCGGACCGCCGCCCGCCCGTTGACAAACAGCGTGGCGGTGTCGTCGCGCAGGGTCACCGCCAGGTGCGTCCATTCCCCGAGCGGTAGCTGGAACGGAAACCCGACATCGTGGATGCCGCGCGGCGAGATCAACCCGAATCGCAGCTCCTGGCCGAACGGACCGAAGCCCGCGGGGCTGAGATACATGAAGCTCGAGAAGTCCGGCTTGCCGAAATCGAACACGCGGTTCCACGGCAGATTCGTCCGCAACTTGACCCATGCTGCCATCGTGAAGTCGGTGCAGCCCGCGACGATGCCGGCGGGGAGCGCAACGTGCTGCCCGGCTCCCGCGAGCGTCATCGCGTTGCCGATCAGCCCGGGCCCGAAGCTCGCGCCACCGACGGTCGTGCCCGATAGGCCGAGCTCGGACGAGTCGGCGACGACGCTGCCATCGCTGTCATCGAATCGCCAGCTGGCGTAGTCGCGCTGCGGCTGGGCGAGCGCGGCGATCTCCTTCTGATCCAGCGCGCGCCGGTAGACCCGGAAGTCGTCGATGCGGCCGCGCAGCAGCGGATCGGGGAACCGCGAGCGTCCGATCCAGTTGCCGCCGTTGTTCGCGCCGATGTCGGCGGGTACGACGGGGATCGTCAGCACGCTCGCCGCCTCGATGCCATCCACGTACAGCCGGTAGTCCCGCCCGGTCGTCGTCACCGCGACATGCTTCCACACGCCGGCCGGGATCGATGGGGCCGTCGCGATGCCTTCGAAGCCGAAGCCGGCGAACGCCGAGTAGCGGATCAGCGCGTCCGGAGTCGAGGGCGTGAGAAACACGAATCCGTTCGCGCCACCGAAGTCGAACAGACGGCTCCATCCGCGGGTCTCGTCGAGGTTGATCCACGCGGCCACGGTCAGCTCGTCGACGCCGTCCGTCAGGTTCGTGGGCAGCTCGAGATACGACGTGTCGCCGTCGAGTGCGAGCGCGCGGCCGGTGCGGCCTGCCGCGGTGATCGCCGCCGCACCGCGCAACACGCCGGTGCGGTCGTAACCCGATCGGTCCACCACCACGCCGTCGGAGATCCCATCCTGCGACTCGGCATCGAATGAATAGTGCAGGATCAGCTCGGTGCGAAGCCGCAGGTGATCGAGCAGGTACGGTTCGCTGCTGCGCGGGACCTCGAGCAACACCACGACGCTCAGGTCGTCGGCACCGTCATTCAGGCGCTGGGCGACCGCGGCGGGGACATCGAGCTCGACCGTGCTGAACTCGCCTGTCGAGCGCCCCGTCAGATCGGCGACGCCGACCACCGCCTGTACGCCTCTCGACGGAGAAGCCAGCACGAGTGAGAGGGTTCCAGCGCGCGCAGGCACGCCCGCCGGGGTCGGGATCCGCAGATCGATCGCGAGCTGGCGCAACCTGCTCGCCGGGAGTGCGAATGCGGCCGAGCGATACGCCGCACGCCCGGAGGGCCGCACGGCCAGGGAGAACGATCCTTCACTGTGAACCGTGCTGAGCCGAAGGGCCTCTGCCCCGGACCACAGTCGTGCGTCCTCGAAGCCCAGGATCTGCTCGACGGGCGCGGCGCCGGACAACGTGCTCCCTGCGGCCGATTCGTCGATGGAAGGCTCGGAGCAGGCGGAGCCTCCGATCATGACGGCTCCGATCACCACGACGCCGATCGCCACGCGTCCGGCGATTGCGAATCCAAGAGAGGTGCGCATCAGGCGGACACACTACTCTTGGCGAGCCCACCGGGTACGACTTTGACTGGCAAATGTTGGCGGCGGTTCCGTGAATCCAGCAGCGTATTTACTGGGGCGCCGGGTCGGGATACTGGAACTCCGTCTTGTTGTCGCCTTCCCACGCGAGCGCCTTGTCGCCGACGATCTCGAAGTTGCGCGCCAGACTGATGAGTGCCTCGCGCTCCGCCGGATTCGAGATCCCGGCTGGAAGATGAAGCGTGTTGTCCTTCGGCGGCATCTCGTTCTTCGTCAGCTGTGTGATGATGTCGTGGCGGCCCGCGAGCGTCTGGTTGGGATAGACGAAGAACTCCAGCTGCGCCGAGTTGCCCTGGTTGTCCGGCGCGTGGCAGGCCTGGCAGTTGCTCGTGCGCATCCTCGCCTCGAGCGCTCGGTACGCGTCGTCGAGCTGCTCGGTGTACGGATTGCCCTTCGAGAGCAGGTAGTCGTACAGTGACACGTACGGCATCTGCACGCCGTTCTGCTCCCACTGCCACAGCCCATCCCATGTGTGCGCCACCTTCGGGCGCGTGGTGTCCTGATCGGAGGAGCGCAGCGCGCCGGTCACGGTACCTTTCTCGATGATGAAGTGGATCGTCGTTGCGTAATTGTACGATTCCCACTTCTTGACGCTGTGCCAGAACGGATACGGGTACGCACCGATCGGCATCGCGCCGCGGAAGGTGATCGGCATGTGGAGCACGGTGGCCGATCCGATCTGTTCGATGCGGTAGTCGTTGCCGAACATGAACGTCGAGAGGTACATCCGGCGCCACACGCGCGCATTGAACTTGTTCGTGCTCGTATCGAGGCGATAGCCCGCACCGGCGGCCTGCCCGCCCCAGATGAACGGCTCGCGCATCGCGTCGCGCAGCACCGCGAGGTCGGTGAGCCTGCCGGCGCAATCGTTGCGAGCGATCTCGTCGCCATTGTCGCCCGCCGGGCACGCGGTCACCAGGCCTTGCGCGATCGACGTCGCGAGCTCGTGATCCCCGGAGCTGGCCGTGCACGCGGAGCACAGCACCATCATTGCGATCGTAGCGTTGATCTTCATCGGGTCCTCACTTGGTGAACAGCGTGACCAGCGTGAGCGCGCCGGCGTCGACGGTGAAGGTGCCGGGTAGCATGACCTCGTCCACCGCGTACGGCGGCTCGACCTGCGGCACGCCACGCAGCGCGAGCTGCATGATCGAGACGTGCGGCTGTACGCCGAGCGCCCAGGCATACGAATCGTTGCCGGGGACGACCGCCGCCATCGATGGGTCCGGGTCGGCCATCCCGATGCTCGTCGGCGCATACATCACGCGGCCGAGGCTCGGCGTGAGCTCCATCGTGGCACCCGCGACGCTGCCCGAGCCCGAGAGCGACTTCAGGGCGACCACGAGCACGCCGCCGGACGGGGTGCCGCCCATCGCAACCAGGCGCTGGAAGTGCTCGCTGGTGACCATCGGGATCTCGACCGCGCCACTCGAGCCCGGCGAGACCATGAGCTGCTGCAGCAGCGTGGGCGCCATGTTCGGTGCGGCCGCCGCGAGCGTCAGTGTGGTGTTCGCCGGAACATCGAGAACGAACGCGCCCCGGCTGTCCGCGGTCGCGTGCTCACCAGACGCGCGCACCACCACCGTCGCTCCTGCCACCGGGGCACCCGCGGTGTCCAGGATCAGGCCGGTCACGGTCGCGCGATCGGTCTCAGCAGCGGGGGTGTCAGGATAGGTGTACGTCGCCGCGTCGTCCGCACAACCACTGAGCGTGGCTACAACGACAAAGCATGTGACTCGTGGAGTGAGAATCATGGAAAAACCTGTGTTTCAGCGATCGCTCGCGTTGGCTGCGCTCCGGATTCGGAGACGCCCTGTGCACGCGCGATGCCGGAGCCAGGCTCGCCCACGCGCTGGCATGACCGGCCGTGAAATGACCGGTCATTTCAGGCGATTCCATGGCCCTGGACGCTCATGGCGCACGTTGCCCGAGCGTCGAACAGGGAGGACTTCGAATGGTCCAGTGGTGACGCGGAGTGGTCCAGGTGCGGGAGCCACGCACACCCCGCCGCGTTCAATACCTCGTGATCAGCGCGGCTTGAACGCGAAGACCTTGTTGTTGCCGGCGACGATGATGCGGCCCCTGACGGCGATGGGCGAGGTGAACCGGCGCACGCCGGCAAACGTATCCGTGCCGCCGCCGAACACCACCGCACCGGTAGCGACGTCCCATGCATGGATCTTGTTCGTCCCCTCCGCTCCTGCCGTCCACACGATCGCCTCGCTGCCCTGAGCGTTGGTGGTGGTGATGATCGGGGAGCCCTGACCGCCGTTGTTTGCGCACCACGCCGTCGACAGCCTCGTACCACTCAACCTGACGGTGACCAGGTCACCGCTGCCGGTCGGGCAGCCGACGCCGGTCGCGTTGCGATGGCCATGCATGGTGACGAACGTCCCGGCCGGCGTCGTCACGGCGGCCGAGGCATTGACGATCTGGCCATTCATCGCGCGGAGGACGGCCTTCTGCGCGCCGATGCCGCCGAGGTTGTTGCGATCGATCGCGAACACGTTACCGTCCTTGCCGAATGCGATCACGAGCTGCGAAGGCGTGAACGCCGGCGCATCGACGAGGACCGGGCCGCTGCCGCTGAGATCGAGATCGGAGGCGTCGAGCGCCATCCAGTTCGTCGGAGTGAAGAAGTCCCTCGCTTGCCCGGTGAACACCGGGCCCGACTGCAGCCGGATCACCGCTTCTCCGCGCGACCACGAGCTCGCGCCGAAGGTGTTGCCCGTGGTGACATAGATGTTGGTGCCGTCGCTCGCCGGTCCGGCCGGCTCCCAGATCCCGCCGCCGCGCGTGGCGCCGGTCTTGAAGGCCCTCACGTTGCGCGGGGCAGCGGTGTCGATGCCGATCAGCCAGCCGCGGTACGAGCCGCAGTCTCCGAAGTGTCCGCTGTAGGCGACGTAGAGGATACCCCCGACGAGGAGCAGCGCGCTTCGCTGGTTATGCACCGCCGGGTTGAACGTCTCGCCCGCGCTGGTGATCGACTTTGCGGATACCGGCCAGCCCGGGCGCTCCGAGCCATCGTCGAGCGACACGGCATGGATCACGTGATCCGAGATCGTCGCGCTCGTTCCGATCGCGGCGTTGAAGTAGATGGTGCGCGTCGCCGGGTCTATCACCGGGGTGCCGGTGATCCCGATCGGCGCGATGTTTCCGCAGCCCGCACCGCTGCGTCCAGCAGGTTGCCCGTAGCTCCGCTGCCATACCGGCCTGCCGGTGCTCTCGTTGAGCACGCTGACCTGGTTGTTCTCGGTCGCGATCACGAACACGCCAGGAGTACCGTCGACGAACAGCGGCGAGGCGTAGACGTTACCCGACACGGTTCCATCAAACGAGGTGTCGCGCACCATCGTCGCTGCTCTCGCCTTGGTCAGCGTGGGCTGCACGAACACGCCGTTCCGACTGAGATTGTTGTTGTACCGGACCACCGACGGCTCCGCCGCCGTGATCGCGGCGCCGGGATCCTGCGCGAGGTCGACTCCAGCGTCGAGCTGCTCGCTGGTTCCACACGACATTGCAAACAACGCAAACAAGGGCACGCCGAGACGTTTGTCTTGCATGTCCGATATCTACAGGCAGACATCGTTCCATGCTCCTCGATTGCGACGGAATCCGCTCCTCGCACAGAGCAGTTGGCTCTCACACATAGAGTCGACAGGCGATCTCAGTGCGCGCTTGCGCCACGCTCAACATGGATCTGTTATCGACCGCACGCACCACGTGATGGCTGACGTCCGGCCTGAGATCCCGCTTCCGCTCACGGATCGTTCCACGGCGAGATCGGTGTCGCCGAGTACGGTCCCAGCCAGCAGCGAGGGAATCGCTGAGGGCCGGTGTCGCGACAGCGCCTACCTGGGCACCGATCGAGGTTCGACTCGCGCTGCGCGCGGTTCCTCCACGTGAGCAGCTACTCGGGACCGTGCGCTCGCAGCACGCGGCGGCAAACGCGCGTCGCGGGTGGCGCTCCAGCTTGGAACGTGCAGCGCGCGCTCTGACACTGTTGAACGCAGCTTCCATTGCTTGTTCGGTCTCCGAAGATCGAGACCGAGGCACAAGTCAACACGGGAGTGGCTCGGATGCAATGCCGGAATAGATCAGGAGTAGATCGGGAGTAACTCGGGAGTGACTCGGGAGTGACTCGGGAGTGATTTCGCCGTCGACCCATCTGTGGCAAATATCAATTGTTCGTTCTGCTGTTGGCTGAAAATGGTACTCATTCGCTGCCGCGGGCTTGACTCGCCGCAGGCACAGTGGCAAACGAGATAAGCGCTTCGCCCGCTTCATTGCCTGCTCGCTGCGTTGTTGCCGAGGATCGCCCAGAGCACTCGATGTGACAGGGCGCTGACCATGACCAAGCATGGACAAGGATCCGTCATGATATCGACAAACCATGCACTGTCTCGAACGGTCGAGTCGAGCTCCATGCGAGACAACGCTCGGGCCGCGCTCGACGCATTCTGGGCGCGCGCCGAGCTGAGCAAGCTCGAAGCCCGGTTTTCGATCGCCAAGGAGATGGCCGCGCTGCCGCGTCTACCGATCGAGGCGCTTCGCGCAATCGCGCTCCAGTATCGCTATTTCACCCAGATCTTCGTGACCGATCTCGCCCATCTGGTCGTGCGCTGCCCCGAGGGCCGCTTGCGCTCGCTGCTCGGCCAGCTGGTGAACGAGGAGCTGGGCGGTGGGGATCCCGAACAGGCACACCTGAGGCTCTATGATCGCTTCCTGGAAAGCATCGGTGCGATCGAGCGCGGCGCGACTGGCGACCAGCTGCGCGCATGCGCTCATCCCAAGGTGCGAGAGCTGCTTGGCGAGCTGAGCAGTCGTACGTCCAATCGTTCGATCTATTATGCGATCGGCATGCGAGGAATGGGCGGCGAGTGCGTATGCGGTGTGTATTTCAGTGTGATGCATGTCGCCTTGCGCAAGCATCCATTCATCATCGACAACGAATCCCAGATCGACTGGCAGTTCTGGGACATCCACGCCGGACACGCCGACGTCGAGCACAACAAGCTCGTCCGGGCGGCCGTCGCGGAGCTGCTCGATGGCAAGCCCGCAGACGCAGTCCATGACGTTGCGGCGGGCTATGACTTTGGTACTGCCGCGTGGGACGAGTTCTGGACCACCGTGTACGGCGACCACATCGGGCCGTCGGTCTAGGCCGAACGACGCGAGGCTGCCATGGCTGGAATCCGTTCGATCGGCTGGTGGGTCCCGAAGGCTCGGCGCGCTGCCCACGAGATCGCAGACGACCACGGGCTCGCACTCGACGCGATCGTCAAGCTGGGGCTCCGGACCAAGGCGGTTCCCGGCGAGGACGACCACCCCTCGACGATGGGTGCGCGCGCCACGCGCCACGCGCTCGCGGCAGCCGGGCTCGACCTCGACGACCTCGATCTGCTCGTGTTCGCAGGGGTGACGCGAGATTGGCCGGCACCCTGGGTGTGCGCATTCGGCGTGTTGCACGAGCTCGGCGCGCGCCGCGCGGCGGGGCTGGACATCGCCAACCGCTGCGCGGGCGTGATCGACGCACTGTGGCTGGCCAAGGCGCTCGTCGAAAGCGGCGCTCACCGGACCGTCGCCGTGTGCTGCGCCGATCGCTACGACCATCTGATGATCCCGCGCCGCGCCGAGCTGGTCGCGGAGGCGGCCTATGCGGCAGGAGCCGCGACCGCGATCGTCACCGCAGAGGCCGATAACCACATCGTTGCGCTGTCCCACCTCACGAATCCCGATCTGTCCGTGCATACCGCCGGCGGTCCGCTGGCGGGTGGGACCCGCCGTCCGGTGGACGAGGCCGCGGTACGGGAATCCATGCAGCACTGGCGATCACGACTGGCGATCGCGGCGTCGGAGCGGATCGCGCGCTATTCGGCAGACGCGGACCGTCACAACTATCGGCGCCTGTTCGAACAGACCGGCTGGACCGGGGTGGACTTTGTTGCGTGCTCGCCGATGGTTCCCGGCCCGCAGCTGGACGTGCTCGACGAGATCGGGATCGACGCACGGGCGACGCTGTTCACGATTCCGCACCTCGGCCACATCGGGCCGGCCGACCTCCTGCTGATCCTCGGCGTGGCGACTGCGGTCGGCCGCACCGTCGGTCCGCGCGTCGCGCTGTCGGTGCGAACGCCGGTGTACGCCAACGCGCTCGCGATCGCCGCAACCAGCGACGATCTCGCGATCCGCGTCGCCGGGGAGGGCGTGGACGTCGCGCTCTGGGCGTCGTTGCCCGATCACGAGCGTGGTGATGCGAGGGGATGATCTCGCCATCGCGCCTGACCTCCTCGACGAGGTCAGCGACCTGCTCGTCCGCCATGGCGTTCCGCGGATGGAGCGCAGCGCGGTGCAGCGCGACGCGTGCCGTCGCATCGTGATGGTCTCGACCCACGGCTACTGGGGCGACCCACCGCCGGCGGGTGCGACCGATACCGGCGGCCAGACGCTGTATGTCCTGCAGATCTCGAAGGAGTGTGCACGCGCGGGTCGCGAGGTGATGATCGTCGCGCGCTGGTTTGCACCGTACGCCCGGATCGAGCAGCTCGAGCCGCGGCTGTGGCTCGTCCGCATCCCCGCGGGCGGCGATCGCTTCATCCGCAAGGAGGAGCTTCATCCGCTCCTGCCCGAGCTGGCCGGATACGCGACCGCGGTCGCGGCGGCGTTCAGCGCTGACGCCGTCATGGGCCACTACGCCGACGGGATGGTCGTTGCCGCAGAGATCGCAACGCGGCTCGACCTGCCGTTCGTCGCCATGCCGCACTCGCTCGCGCTGACCAAGCTCGTGGGGCTCGGGCTCGATCCCCAGGACCTCACGGCCTGGTTCGACAACCAGTACGGCTTTGCCGCACGCGAGGAGTACGAGGTCGCGGCGCTCGCGCAGGCGGACGCGGCGATCGGCTGCCTGCCGGATCAGCTCGACGTGCTGCCGCGCATCTACGGTCTGCGCACGCGGCGCCAGGTGATCACGCCCGGTATCGCGCCGACGTTCTTGGAAGTCGGCAAGGTCGGCGAGCTCGGCGATGACCGGGTCGATCCGGAGCTCCCGGCGCGCTTTGGCTTGCGTCCGGGGCAGTTTCTCATCGTCACCTCCCGGCTCGTGCAGACCAAGAACATCGCCGGAGCGGTGGAGCTGCTCGGCGAGGTGCGCGCGCTGGCGCCCGCCCGCTTCGGGCGCGTCGCGCTGGCCGTCGTCGGCGGACATGCAGACCTCCGCGAACCGGAGGAGCTTGCGGTCGAGGACAGCATCGCCAAAGCGATGGCGCGTCATCACCTCCATGGCGACGACGTCCGGCGAATTCCGCCCCAGCCGTGGGCGGTGATCGCGCAGCTCTTGCGCCAGTCGCTGTTCTACGTCGGCATGCAACGCTTCGAGCCGTTCGGTATGGGCGCGGCCGAGGCGCTTGCCGTCGGGGTACCGGTGCTGCTCTCGCGGTACGCGGGCATCGCGCGGGCGCTCGAGCGGAGCGGACCCGAGCCGCCGTGCGCGCTCCTCGTCGATCCCGACGACCCGCGCGGCGCGGCGGGCCGGCTGATCGCGGCGCTCGCGGCGCCGGCGGAGCTGAGGCGCATGGCCGACGCGGGGCGCAGGTTCGCTCAGACCTTGAGCTGGCCCAACGGTGCGGCAAAGTTGCTCGCGATCCTCGACGATCTCGTGGTGCGGGGCCCCTCGTCCCGGCAGCGCGCGCTCCGCGGGCAACACCGGCTCGCCTCCGCGTGGCGAGGTGATCGCCCGCGCATCGCGACGCAGCACGCCTGGTCCGCCGAGCAGCTTGTGCCTCGGATCGTCGAGATGCAGCGGGTCGCGGCGCGTGCGCACCGCCGATTGATCGTGGCGATCGGCGGCGAATCGGGCGCCGGCAAGACCGAGATCGCGCACTGCCTCGGCGTTGCGCTGCGCCGTCATCGGCTGTGGAGCGCGCTGTTGCCCGGCGATGTGTTCTTCCGCCGCCCTCCGCGCGCCAACCACGAGGCTCGACTGGACGCGCACCGCGCAGGCCGGTTGGCCGACTACATCGGTCCGCCGCACGAGATCGATCTCGACGCGCTGGACCGCGTTCTGGGTCAGGCCGCCGATCCGCAGATCCCGGCGATCGTGTGTCCGTCCGACTGCCGTGCTGTGCCGGGCCTCCGCTACCCGCGCGTTCCGCTCGATCTATCGCGCTGCCAGATCGTGCTGGTCGATCTGACCTACGCGATGCTGCTCGGTGTCCCGGACTTGCGGATCTTCCTCGAGTCCGACTACCGCCAGCGCTGCGAATACATCCTGCAGCGCAACGCCGCGCGCGATCCCGATCAGGACTTCTCGTTCGTCGCGAAGGTCCTCGCGATCGAGCACGAGCAGATCCGGCGGACCGCGGTGCTCGCGCACGTGACCGTCGACATCACCGGTGCCCTGCGCGACGCAGCCAGCGCGGCGAATGGCCGACGCGCTGCGGGGGCACAGGAGTGACATGCCGCCGCGCGAGCGCCAGCCCGACCAGACACAGGGGCGGGAGGACGGCGAGGTTCAGCACGCGCCAGCCCCCGGTCTGCTCGACGACGCCGGCGATGAGCGAGGCGATCGCGACGGCGCAGAACACCAGCACATCGTTGAGCCCTTGCGCCGCGGGCTGGTCCTCGGGTGCCATGCGCGCGATCGCGGTGGTCACGCCCAGGAATGCGAGGTTCCATCCCAGCCCGAGCAGGATCAGCCCGATCTGGAAATGGCTGACCGACGTGCCGCTCGCATTCGCGATCGCAGCCGACGCGCACAGCACCAGGCCGCCCAGCACGGTCCGTGTCGCGCCGAAGCGAGCGACGAGGCGCCCGGTGACGAACGACGGGGCGAACATCGCCAGTACGTGCCACTGGATGACATGCGCGGTGGCGTCGAAGTCATGATGACAGCCCGCCATGGCAAGCGGCGTGGCGACCATGACGAACACCATGGTGGCGCCGGAGACCATACCGGCCGCCGCGAACGTCGAGAATGCCGGCTTGCGGAGGAGGTCTCGCAACGCGGCGCGCGGCCGAGCCGGCTGGGATGCCGACGGCGACGCCGATGGCAATGGCGACGGCGATGCGGCCGCGCCGAGCATCTGCAGCAGCCCGAGCGACAGCAGCGCCATGGCGCAGAGTGCGGCGAACGAGCCGGCGAACGCGGTCGATTCCGTGTCCCGGGTATGCCGGGCCAGCCACGGTCCGAGGAACGCCGCGAGCACACCGGCCGACATCACCCAGCCCAGGGCGCGCTCGCGCCGCTCCGGTGGCGCAACCTCGACGGCGGCGAAGCGATAGAACGTGGCGAACCCGGCGTGGCCACCGGTCAGCGCGATACCGGCGCAGAACAGCACGAACGATCGCTCGACCACGCCCAGCGTCGCTGCCGCCCCACCGAGCACGCCGAGCGCTGCGCCGAGCGAGAATCCGGCCCGCCGGCCGACGCGCACCATGAGGGCCGAGGCAGGGTAGGTCGTGACGAACGTGGCCAGCTGCTGCAACGCAGCCGGCACGGTCGCCAGGCGCGCATCCGGCGCGAGCATCGCGCCGACGATCGCCGACGTCGCGGCCAGCAGGCTCGCGCTGCTCGCCGCGAGCGCTTGACACGCGAAGTAGAGCGCGATGTTGCGAGACGAGACTGGCCTCTGCATCGTGACTGTTTACATCTCATAAGCCGACACGTGAGTGCCATGAAAACCATCCATTCATCCGAATTAGATTGCCTATCAGGATCACGGGTATGAAGCTGTCACGATTGGATCGCAGAGATTTCATCGAGTCCATGCTGCTGCTCGGGCTCGGTGGGTGCGCCGGTCCGCGCGCGGCGACGCAGGTGCTGCGTGCCTCCACGTCCGGAGATCGAGCGCTGGGGCCGCTGTTCCGCAAGATCTCCGAGCTGGCCGACCAGCTCGCCCGCGATCGCAGGACTGCCCGCGAGCTCACCCGCCGCGCCGGCGCGCACCTCCTGGAGCTCGAGCTGGAAGAGGATGTGCTCGCTGACTGGGCGCGCCAGGGACCCGACGATCCGGGAATCGGCCGCAACGGCACGCGCGTGCTTCATCGACGCAGCCTCGGCAAGGGTCCACCGGGCGAGCTCCTGGCGGTCCTGTTCTACACGCCCGCGGGGGTCACGAACCCGCCCCACGAGCACCACAATCTGATCTCCATCAAGCGCGTGTTGAAGGGGAGCTATCACGTCCGCCAGTACGAGCGGATCCGGCGCGTCGAGCCGGGTGTGATCGCGATACGCCAGGTCAGCGAGCTCACCGATGTGGGCTTCGACGGCCCGTGCGTCGACATGACCGATGATCGGCTCAACGTGCACTGGTTCGGCGCCGTCGGGAACGAGCCCGTGCTGGCCCTGAACATCGTCGCCGTGGCGCCACTCGCTCCGTCCGACACGTTCCACGGCGCGAGCGAGACGCGCGCCCCTGGCCAGTACTACGTCGATCCGACGGATGCCCCGGATCGCGACGGTGTGATCCTCGCACGGTCGATCGGCCGCGAGCAGGCCGAGGAATTCGCCAGACGGCCGCTCGCCTCGTTCCCATCGCGCATCGCGCGTCCACGAGAGGACCAGCAATGACCGCACGGACCACAGCACAGTTCCATCTCGCCTTCGGTGTGCGCGACCTCGAAGAAGCGCGCGCGTTCTACATCGGCACCATCGGCTGCAAGCCGGGCCGCGAAACGACCAACCACATCGACCTCGACATGTTCGGGCACCACGTGGTCGCGCACCTGGTGCCGAGTGCGCTGGCGTCGGCGCCGAGCGAGTTCGAGGGACACGAGGTGCCGGTGCCACACTTCGGCCTCAACCTCGGGCGCGATGACTGGGACGAGCTCGCCGAGCGGTTGAAGCGCTCCCACTGCCGGTTCCGCGAGTATCCGCACGCTCGGCTGGTCGGGCAGGTCGGCGAGCATGACACGCTGTTCATCTACGACCCCTCGGGCAACTCGCTCGAGTTCAAGTCATTCCGGAATCCGTCGCACGTGTTCGCCAGCGATGCACAGCCCGACGCGCAGGTTCCGGATCGCGAGCAGGTGCTCCGCCCGCGCATCGAGGCCGCGATCCACCGCACGCGCGGCCAGGTGCAGGAGCAGCTGCTGGTCAGTGGGTTCCTGGACTCGATCGGCGCGATGGAGCTGGTCGCCACGGTCGAGCAGGATCTCTGCATCGCGCTCCCCGAGCTTCAGATCGGCGACCTCGCCACGGTCACCACGCTGGTGGCAGCCGTTGCTGCCGCCGAGCGGATCGCGCCGAGCACGCGAGGCGAGCGATGACCCGCCTCGACGACATCGCAGCCCGCGGCGCGCGTCGCGTCCCGGATCGGCCGGCGATCGTGGTCCCGAGGGGCGCGGGGCAGGGCGGCACGATGACGTACGCGCAGCTCGACCGAGCCGCGTCGACGTTCGCCCGTGCCATGCGCGCCCGGGGCGCCTCACCGGGCGACCGCCTGGTGCTCGCGAACGCCAATACACCGGAGTTCTTCGTCGCCCTGTTCGGTGCCGCCAGGGCCGGCCTCGTCGCGGTACCGCTCGACGCCGGGCTGGCGCCGCCCGAGCTCGCCAACGTGCTCGGCCATGCCCGTCCCCACGCCGTCGTGGTCGATGCGCGATGCGCTGCAACCTTCGAGGCGCTGGGGGCACCCGTCTGCACGGTCCCGGCGGCAGCGACAGCGCCGGCGGAAGTGGCCGATTCGCATGCTGCCGACACGGACGGCGGAGACGCGGCCCTCATCCTCTATACATCCGGGACGACGAGCACGCCGCGCGGAGTCGCGCACTCCCACGCGGCAGTGCTGCGCAAGGTCGAGGACATCCGCGCGTGGTTCGGGCTGGGAGAGTCGGACCGCGAGCTGTGCTTGCTGCCGACCCACTTCGGTCATGGCCTCGTATGCTCGTGCCTGACCACGCTCCACTTCGGCGGCACGCTGGTGCTGTGCCGCCCGTTCGATGCGACGCTCCTGCCGCGCGTGTTCGCCCTGGCCGACGAGCATGGCGTCACGACCTTCTCCACAGTTCCGACGATCATCCGCTTGATGCTGCGCAATCCGGCGATCCAGCCGCCGGTCACCGGGCGCCTGCGCTTCGTGACGTGCGCGTCCGCGCCGCTCCATGCCGACGAGGTGGAGGCGTTCGAGGCCCGCTTCGGCGTCCCACTGCTCAACTGCTACGGGCTCACCGAGGCAGGCACCTGGTCGGTGATGTCCGCGATCGATCCGCGGCGCGACCGCCGATCGATCGGCACCGCGGTCGGATGCCGGGTTCGCGCGGTTGCCGTCGAGGGAGACCAGCGCATGCCGCTCCCGGCGGGAGAGATCGGCGAGCTCGAGCTGTCCGGCCCCAGCGTGATGCTGGGCTACGACGGGGCGCCCGAGGCGACGGCGCACGTGCTGCGCGACGGCTGGCTGGCGACGGGTGACCTCGGATGCGTCGATGACCGCGGTCGCGTGTTCCTCGCCGGGCGCACCAAGGACCTCATCATTCGCGCGGGCGCCAATATCTATCCGTCCGAGATCGAGGGCGTGCTGCTCCGGCACCCCGAGGTCGCCGAGGCGTACGTCGTCGGGCTCGACCACGCGGTCCTGGGGGAACAGGTTGCCGCCTGCGTCGTACGCAAGGATGGCGCCCGCGCGTCGGAGGCCGACCTCATTCATGCGTGTCGCAGCGTGCTCACCGCCTACAAGTGCCCCGAGACGATCCGGTTCGTCGCTGCCGTTCCCAAGACGTCGCGCGGCAAGGTGAGCCGCGCTGTGCTCCGTGCGCTGTTCGACGATCCAAAGTCGGAGCAACGCCCGGAGCCACTGGCGCCTCGCGCATGGTCGACCATCGACGACCTGCTCGTCGCCGTCCTCCATGGCACCGTCCCCCGCGCGCAGCTCCAGGCGTTCATCGTCGCGCAATGGAATGCGCGGCGGTTCGCGTTCCACGCCGAGGCGATGGCTGCGTGGCTCCCGCACGTTGCCGCGCTGGCCGAGCGCGCGGGCGTGACGCACCACGGCCGTCCCGAGCAGCCGGTGTGCCCTTCGCGCCACCTGTTCGGTGACCGCGAGCGTGTCGCCGCGCGCGTCGTCTTCGATCCGCCGAGCTCCCCCGAGCGGCCCGAGATCATCGAGTTTCACACCCACCCGGTCGACAGCCTGATCGCCGTCCTGGGAGGAGGCGGCAGCTACCTCGTGTGCCACCAGAACACCGCCGGCCGCGCCGTGATCGTCGACGTTCCGCTCGAGGCGGGGTCGGTCGTCTGTTTCCCCCGCGATGTCGTCCACACCATCGAGTGCGGGCCACAGGGTATCGAGACGCTGAACATCACCGATCGCCTCAATCAGCCCGCGTGGCGCGACGATCCAGCGCTCGTCAACACCGGGCCTGTGGCGAGCCCGGACTTCGCGCGCGCCGTCGAGCCGCCGGCGGGGGCGCCGACGATCCCCTACGCCGAGCTCGCGGCGGCCGGTATCCCCGGCCTTCTGTGAGCCATCGGCGGGGTCGAATGGCCTCGTGGGGTTGATTGTCCTCGGACAGCTGGCCGCACCGTCTCACTGGACGATCGTGAAGTACATCGACGGCGAGAAAGGCCCGTATATCTCGTTACATTCAGTCTTTATCTTCCATCGCATCGGTGTGTTGACCGGCAGTGGTCCCAGGTTGATGCACGTTTCGGTGGTGCTGTCGGCGTGGCCGAACACGTAATAGCCGTCATCGGGCGCGAACAGCAGCGCGATCACGTACTCCTCGGCTCCCGGCACCGCGGTCCAGCAGAACGTGGGTGCGGCATCGGTGATGTTCCCGGAGGGACCATACAAGGTCGGTGCCACAGTCGGGGGACACGACGGACCGCTCCCCACACGGAACGTCTGTCCATTCGCGTACGCGCCGGCGCCACACGGGCCTTCTGCCTTCACCTTCCAGCGCATGTCGTGATTGCTCTCGAGCGGCGACGGCCGGAAGCTGGTGCCGGTGATCCCCACCTGGCGCACCGCCCAGGCTTCCTCCGGAATCGTGAGCACGTACAGCGTATAGGACGTCGCTCCCGGCACTGCTGCCCACGAGAACGTCGGCTGCGGATCGCTGATGGTGCCCGCGGGCCCGTTGGTCCATGCCGGAGCAGGCAAGCACGCCGCATTTGCGCGCGGTGTTGCAAAGAAGAAGGCACAGCCAATCGCACTCAGTAAGATGGCATACCGGATACTGCGTGTGATGGTGTGAGCATGACGAGTGGTCAGCGCATCCATGTTGATTCTCCTGGTTGAGGTCACCTGATGTCGATATCGCGACTGACCGCCCGACGACGATGGCGCTGTCCGCCAAAGGAATGGCTGCGCACGCCAGCTGTCGGGAAGGATCGCTGCACCGCCCCGTACCAGTGCCAGGGGGAATGAGATGCCCAGCGTCGTCATCCCGCAGATCGGGATCCAGGCAATCCGACCGCTATTCGATGCATTACGAATACGAGGGATCGATGCGACAGCCTTGCTCGGGGAAGTCGGCCTCGGAGAGCTCGATGCCACCGATCCCGACGCGCGGTTCCCGCTGGTGTGCCTCGACAAGCTCTGGGATCGCGCGGCGGCACGCGTGGGTGACCCTGACCTCGGCCTCCACGTCGCCGAGTCCATCGATCCCAGCAGCTTCGGCCTGCTGTCCTATCTCGGCACGGCGAGCGCGACCTGGGGCGACGGGCTTCATCGCTTGCTCCGCTACTTCCGGCTGCTCAGCGAAGGTTCGAGATACGCGCTCACCGTGCACGACGGCGTCGCCACGCTCACCGCCAGCCAGGACACGCCATTCAGCGCGCCGGTTCGACAGCGCGTCGAGTTCACGATCTCGGTACTGTTCTGCTACGCGCGCCACCTGATCACGGGTGACTGGCAGGTCCTCGACGTGTTCTTCGAGCACGCTGCGCCGCTCGACCTCGCCGAGCATCGCCGGGTCTACGGCCGAGTCCCGCGCTTTGCAACGTGGCACAGCGGATTCTCGTTCGATGGCGAGCTCCTCGCGCGCCCGCTGCGCACCGGCAATCCAACGCTCGCCGAGCTGCTCGAGCGCCTCGCAGCGCACATGCTCGCCGATCTGCCGCCGGTCGCGACCATCGCCGGCACGCTTCGCGAGCTGTGCCTGCGCGATGGCTTCGAGCACGAGCTCACGCTCGAGACGGCGGCGCACCGCCTGCATCTCAGCCCGCGGACCCTACAGCGACGGCTGCGCGACGAGGGCACCTCGCATCAGGAGGTCGTCGACGATAGCCGCCGCCAGCTGGCCAGCCGCATGCTCGTCCAGTCCGGCCTGGGGATCGCCGAGGTCGCCTTCGCGCTCGGATTCTCCGAGCCGAGCGGTCTCCATCGCGCCTTCAAGCGCTGGACCGGCATGACGCCGGCCGAGTATCGCCGGGCAGCGCGCTCGGCGTGTCTCGAGGGCGATCATCCGGCTTCGACGCGCGCGCAGTAAGCCTCGAGCGCGCGCTGCCAGGCCGGCCGCGCTCTGCAGCGGTCGAGATACGCGCGGACGTGCGTGCACGGTGCGAGCATCTCGGCCTCGGCCTCGACCGCGATCACGTGCGTCATCAGGATGTCGGCCACCGTGAATGCGTCGACCGCCACGAACTCTCGGCGCGAGAGCCAGCGCTCGAGGGCCCCGAGGTGGCGGTTCGCCCATCCTCTCATCTGGTCCTTCTGCGCCTTGCCGTCATCGGACTTGACGAAGTTCATCACCTGCAGCGCGAGGAGCGGAACCTCGAGCGTGCTCATCGCCGCGAACGACCAGCGCAGCACCTGCGCTTCGCCGGCCGGATCCTTGGGGATGAGCTGGCCCGCCTTCTTGGCGAGATAGATCAAGATCGCAGCCGACTCGGTCACGATGACGCCATCGTCATCGATCACCGGGATCTGCGCGAACGGGTTCATCGCTCGATACGCGTCGGTCTCGAGCTCGTGCGCAGGATGATCGATGCCCACGAGCTCGAAGGGCATCGCCATCTCCTCGAGCGCCCACAGCACACGAAGATCGCGCGTGTTGCCGCGCGCCACGTTGTTAACGCGTGAAAAACCGTACAGCTTCAGCATGCTGACGAGACTAAGCAATCCGCGTGCCGGAGCGCCATTTATTCATCGGGAATGCCGGATCAGCGCGGCTGGTTCCGCGTAACTACAACTGTAGTAGAGGATCCCATGAAGCTCTCCGTCTGTGCCCCGCTCCTCGTCGCTGTGCTCGGCTGTTCCACCTCGCCATCCCGGCTCGATCAGGCCACCAGGCCGGTCGCGGATGAGCCCCCGACGAGCGCGCCCGGTCGCGACGATCGGCTCGGACGGGTCGAGCGACGGCTCGACAAGGTCATCGCCGCGCTCGATCAGGCGCTCGGGCCGCCGGAGCCGGATCCGGCGTCGATGTACGCCGTGCCGATCAACGAGCAAGATCCGATCGAGGGCCCGCGCGATGCAAAAGTCACCATCGTCGAGGGCTACGAGTTCCTGTGCCCCTATTGCTACCTGGTGAACCCGCTGATCGAGCAGATCCGGGCAAAGTATCCGAACGACGTACGCGTGGTGTCGAAGTACATCGTGATCCACGGCCCGCCGGCGGCCACCGCAGGAACGTACGCGTGTGCGGCTGCCAAGCAGGGCAAGTTCACCGAGATGAAGACCGCGCTGTGGAA
>DATIPJ010000587.1:0-4206 GCA_035472155.1 Kofleriaceae bacterium | reverse complement strand
GTCATCTGCAGGCTGCGCAGCCGGATCTCGAGCCGCGCGATCTTGCCGCGAAACACCGGGTCCTCGAGCAGCGTGCCGTTGCCGACCTTGGTGCGCGCGGCGATCTGCTTGCAGTTGCGGATCGTGCGGCCGGTGTGGCCGACCGCGGCGATCGACGTGCGCTCGTGGCCGAGCAGCGCCTTCGCCACCGTCCAGCCGTCGTCGATCCGGCCGATGACGTTCTGCTTGGGCACCTGCACGTTGTCGAACCAGGTCTCCGAGAAGGCCGGTGTGCCGCCGATCGTGAGGAACGGCTTGACGGTCACCCCGGGCGTCTTGAGATCGATCAGGAGGAACGTGATGCCCGATTGCTTCTTGGCGCGCGCATCGGTGCGCACCAGGCAGAAGATCCAGTTGGCGAACTGGGCGTAGGTCGTCCACGTCTTCTGGCCGTTGACGATGAAGTGGTTGCCGGCGTCCTCGGCGCGCGTCTTGAGCGACGCGAGGTCGGAGCCGGCGTTGGGCTCGGAGTAGCCCTGGCACCAGACCTCCTCGCCGGCGAGGATCTTGGGCAGGAAGCGCCGCTTCTGGTCCTCGGTGCCGAACTGCAGGATCGCGGGGCCGACCATCACGAGGCCGAATGGCGACAGCCCGGGCGTGTTCGCGCGCTCGAGCTCATCCTGGAGGATGAAGCGGCGCGTGACGTCGAAGCCGGGGCCGCCGTACTCGACCGGCCAGTGCGGTGCAGCCCATCCCTTTCGGAACAGGATGCGATGCCACTCCATGACCTCGTGGTGCTCGAAGTGGGCGTCGCGCGAGGCCTTCTCGCGCAGGTGAGGCGGCAAGGCCTCCGCGATGAACGCGCGGACCTCGTCGCGAAATGCGGTGTGCTCGGGCGAAAGCGCCAGATCCATCGCGACGCAGCATGGCATGCCGGCCAGCCAGTGTGAGGAGCCGCGCACACTCCTGGTGCGCCAAACCGCGACGTTGCGAGCCCGATTCGATGGTTGGACCAGGGCGAGCTGGATCGCCCGCAGACTCATATTTTGATGCGCCTACGCGACGCGGGCGAGCGGCAGGAGCGCGACGTCGGCGGATGGCAGGCGGCGCAGCTCGCCGTCGATGAGGATCAGGTCCGCGACGTTGTCGGCCGGTGGGGCGACGCCGAGGTCGTAGGTGACGGTGGAGCCGCAGCAGCGCAGGGTGCGGATGCCGCCGTGGGCGCGCGCGCGAGCGGCGTCGGTAGACCAGGGGCCCAGCTCCTCGAGGCATTTACCGTGGCCGGTGTGGCCGGCGACCTGGATGACGCCGAGCGGGAGAGTGCGCGGGTCGAAGCGGCGCGGGCGCTCGGTGGCCAGCTCCCAGGAGCGGTCGGCGTCGGGGCGCTCGGGGTTGGTGGGCCGGTGGTAGAGGAGGCCGCCGCCCTCCTGGCCCGGGATGCCGGCGGTGTGGAGCGGCTCGAGGGAGAGCGGGGTCGGCAGGCCGCGCGTCCAGTCGTCGCGGACGCGGTCGATGGCGCGCGCGAGGTGGGCCTGGAGCGCGCCCGCGATCGCAGCGGCGTCGGCGGGAGCGCCCAGCATGGCGAGCTCGCGGTGGGTGACGCCCGCGTGGGTGAGCAGGACGGTGCGGCCGTCGGGGAGCTCGCCGACCAGGGCGAGGCGGAACCGGCCCGCGAGGAGGAGCTCCATGGTGAGCGCGCGCTGCTCGGCGGAGAACGACGCGTAATCGCGCCCGGCGAGGCCAGCGGTGGGTAGCTCGGGGAACGCGGCGCGAAACCGCGCGTTCTTGGCGGCGTCGCGGTCGAGCGCGTGGGCGAAGGCGCGGGCCGCGGCGAACCGCTCGTCGGTGATCGCGACCAGCTCCATCACGCGCGAGACGTCGTGGTTGCCGAGCAGGAGCTTGACCTGGGCGTCGTCGTGGCTGATCAGCCAGCGCAGGAAGCGCAGGCCCTCGGCGCCCGCGGTCTGCCAGTCGCGAAAGTCGTAGTCGAAGTGGTCGCCGATCGAGACCAGGACGACGTCGGCCGCCAGGCGGTCACCGTCGAGCGCACCGTGGTGGTCGAGCACCTCGAGGAGCTTGGCGAACGGCGCCTGCGGGTCGCCCATGACCAGGGTGCGTGTCACGCCGAAAGCCTAGCCGATCGCCGCGATTCAGGTGGCGGCCGGGCGCGGCGCCGGGATGGTGTCGAGCATCGCGAAGAACCGGCCCATCTGCTCCTTCTGGCGCGGCGGCATGTACTCGAAGTTGCGGCCGCGGTCGATGATCTCCCAGAACTCCTTCGACTCGACCCGCGACAGCTGCTCGCGGATCGACCGCAGGCGGTCGCGGTCCTCGCCGGCCATGTCGGCGGCGATGCGCAGCGCGCGGTCGTCGGCGCCGGCGGCCAGGTAGTAACAGGCGAGCTTGATCTGGGCCTTGCGAATGCCCTGCAGCCCCGACTCCTGGCGCTTGAGGCGCAGCGGCTGGTCGAGCTCGAGGAACATCGCCAGCATCTTGTCGTCGAGGCCGTCGCGGTGCAGCGGGTGCGCGAACTCGCACAGCGCCGAGACGTCGTACGCCACGGTCTCGGTGACGAAGCCCAGCTGCATGTCGTAGCTGGTCCGCCCGTAGTAGATCATGTGGCGCACGCCCTCGAGCGCCATGTCGTCGGCGGCGCCGCGGATCATCGCCTCGACGAGCAGGCGGTACTGGTTCATGACGTTGTAGGCGGTGCGCACCACGCGCGCGTTGAGCGCCGTGCGCAGGTAGCTGTTCATGAACCGGAACGCGAGCTCGACGACGGCGCGGTCGCCGCGCGCCAGCGCCGCCGCGGCGATGTAGCGAGTGTCGATCGCGATCAGGTAGTTGATATCGGGCATGTCGCTCAGGGCCTCGGCGTAGATCCCGAGGTACTGGCGCAGCGCCTTCCACTCGAGCCAGGTGTGGTCGACCTCGAGCTCGCGCAACGACTCGGGGTCCATCGCGACGAAGTCGGGGTTGTCGCGGATGCCGTCGCCGATCTGGAACCAGCGCGGGTCGGCGCGGTTCTTGACCGCCAGGTAGCCGATCATGAAGTCCTTGATCGCATCGACCGCGCGACTGGCGATGATCTTGTCCTTGCCCGAGATCGAGTTCGAGGTGATGTCGGTCAGCTCCTCGAGCGCGGCCATCGCGGGCGCCTGGCCGAGGGCGATGGCGTCGGGGTCGCGAATGGTCGCGCTGTGCTGGACGTCGGCGACGGCCTCGCTCTCGATCCGCGCGACCAGGTTGACCGGCTCGAGGAACCGGAACACGTACGCGAAGTACGGCAGCATCATGATGAGGCCGAACGCGCACGCGCACATCATCGCGAACACCGCGGCGCGCGGCGCGAAGTCATTGTGCAGCGACAGGCTGACCGCCACGCCGACCACGCAGGTCACGACGTAGTACGCCATCACCATCACGTTGCGGCGATCGCGCAGAAACATCTGTGCGACGCCGGTGTAGCGCTCCGAGGTCAGCTGCACGAGGAGCGAGACCACCGTGATCACGATGCCGAGCACGGCGGCGGTCATTCCGGCCAGCCCCGAGAGCGCGTCCGAGATCAGCGACGGTTCGAACCGGACGTAGCGGCCCATCGTGCTCGCGGGGTTGGGCTCCGACGGCCCGCCGGTGACGTGGTGATCGAGCGTGTACAGGGTGGCGAACGCGATCAGCGCGATGCCGCCCAGGATCGCCATCGGAACCAGCCAGAGGCCGAGGCCACTCCGATGCGGGCGACGGCGCGGGCGTGAGCTCACTCGACGACGTTACCCTACCGCGCCGAGCTTTACGCGCGCGCGTCGCAAATCGTACGTAGCAGGCTAACGGAAGCAAAAATATACGTTAGGGTTTGGGCACGGAGGCCATCGTGAGCGAAGTGACCCTCGAAGAGCGTGGACGAGCGCTCGAGAATCAGTTCTACGAGAAGGAAAACCAGCAGAAGCTCGCCGCGATGAAGGAAAAGCTCGATTCCCAGGCGTCCAAGGACGAGCTCCGCAAGGCATCGGGTATGAGCGACGACGCGGTGCTCGACCGGCTGGTCGTCCTCGGGCTGCGCGCCAACACGATCGCCGCGCTGTCGCTGGTCCCGCTGATCCAGGTCGCGTGGGCCGACGGCACGATCCAGGACAACGAACGCACCGCGATCCTCCAGGGTGCCCACGGCAAGGGCCTCGAGCAGGGTTCCGATGGCTACTCGCTGTTGCAGACCTGGCTCACGAAGCG
>DATIPJ010000586.1:0-12213 GCA_035472155.1 Kofleriaceae bacterium | reverse complement strand
CCGCGAGGTCCGAGCCGGCGGTCTGCGCGGTGAGGAACGCGGTGCGCTCGTCGGCGCTGGGCAGCGGGACCTCGATCGCGGCCACGTGGGGGTTGTTGGTCAGCCGCTCGGCCACGCTCGATAGCCGCGGGTCGATCAACGCGAACGCCATGTTGAGCCGCTTGACGTAGGGCGACGACGCCCAGTTGAGCAGGGTCACCAGGTGGGTCTGCTCGCCGAGATCGAGCCGATCGCCGCTCGGAGCGACGTAGCCTGCGTGGTCGATCAGGACCGCGGTGCGGATCCGCTGGTCGGGGTCCGCCATCACGTTCTTCTGGACCAGCAGATCGAGCGCCGCGAGGCCGCGCGTGGGGTCGCGCGGCAGCGCGCGCAGATCGCCGATCCACTTGTTCGCGAGCTCGACCATCTGCTGCAGGCGCCGGCCGTTGCTGCCGGCGGCGCAGCGCAGGCCGCGCGCGAGGTCGTAGTGGATGACCAGGTCCCAGCGGCCGAACAGCTGCTCGGCGAGAAAGTCGGCCAGGCCGATCCAGCGCGCGTCCGTTTCCGAGCCGGCGCGCACGACGTCGAACGTGTTGCCGTGGATCACGAACATCGACGTGGTGCCCGAGAAGTACAGCTCGGCGAGCTTGCCGGCCCACGGCGGAAAGTGCGGCGGCAGCGCGGTGGCGCGGGCGACGCCTTCGGTGCCGGCGAGCAGCTTGGCCTCGTCGGCAGCGGCCGGAATCGTGCGGGCGGCAGCGCGCGGCCCGTCCCCTGGCGCAGGTGGCGCAGGTGGCCCAGGCGGCGATGGATCGCGATCGGTCATCGCTTGGTTCTCCCGGCGCGCTCGGCCGCGAGCCGGGCCTGTTCGCGGGTCCTGTCGATGCGGGCGCGCACGGCGGCAGGATCGTCGCCGAGCGTGGACGGTTGCGCGATGTCGGCGCCGAGGATCGAGGGCGTCTCTTCGGCGGAGGCCATCCCGGTGATGGTCTGGAGCTCTCGGATCGTCTGCTCGGTCTGCGAGATGCCCTCGGCGATCGCGTCGATCCGTGACGACATCTCATCGGGGTCGGAGTGGCTGACCGCCATCTCGGTCACCGCCTGGATCTTGTTCTCGAGCCGGTCGAGCTCGGCGGCGACGAACTCGGCGTTGCCGCGCGCCTTCGTGATGTTGTCCATCCGCAGCTGCGCGGTCGCGAGGCTGTCCTGCAGCGAGCGCAGGATGCGGTCGCCCTCGCGTTCGGTCTCGGCGACCGCGGCCTCGCGCTTGCCGATCCGCTCCTTGAGATCGCCGATGGTGTGCAGGATCTGGCCGGCGTCGGCGGCCTCGAGGAAGCGTGCGATCGCCTGATCGGACAGCAGGAGCTTCAAGAACACCCAGAGCAGGCGATCGAGCGCGGGCTGCCGCAGCTCGGCAGAGGCGCCGCTCGGGTCCGCCGTCTCGCCGCGCACCGCGTTGGCGATCCGGGTCATCTCGACGCAGCGCGCGCGCAGCCGCAGAAAGCGCGCCCGCCGGTCCTCGGATAGCGAGCGCAGGACCTCCACGATCCGGTCGCGCGCGCTCGCGGCGTCCCTGGCCGGCGCCGCCCCCTGGCCCGGGCCGCGCTCCTCCGCGTGCGCGCGGGCATCGATCGCGGCCTGGAAGCGGGGCAGGGTGGCCAGCCCCGCGAGGTACGTCACCTCGGCCGCAGCGACCAGCGGCAGCGCGACGTCGGCGTGGCCCGAGATCAGCGCGGCCGCGCTCGCCCCGCCCAGGAGGAGCAGGTTCCAGCGGAACGCAAACGCCTCCTTGAGGTAGCGAAACAGCCCGGCTTTCTTCGGCTCTGCCATGATTCGATGCTCGCTCGCTACAGCCTTCCCTGGCTAGTTAGTCTCCCGCTCGGTTCGACGATTCCAGACGATCGATGACGTCCCGGATCTCGGTGACCACCTGCTGGAACTTCGGATCGCGCTGCATCTCGATCGACGGGCGGTCGGGCGGCGGGACGCGGATCGTCCGCAGCACGGTGCCCGGCGAGTTCGAGAACAGCAGGATGTGGTCGCCCAGGAACACCGCCTCCTCGATCGAGTGCGTGATGAAGAAGATCGTGGGCGACTGCTCGCGCCACAGTGCGACCAGGTGGTCCTGCATGCGCGTGCGGGTCGGCGGATCGAGCGCGCCGAACGGCTCGTCCATCAGGATGATGCGCGGCTCGAGGATCAGCGTCCGCGCGATCGCCACGCGCTGGCGCATGCCGCCCGACAGCTCGTGCGGATACTTGTCGGCGTCTTTCTTGATCGACAGGCCGACCTTCTCGACCCACAGTCGCGCGCGATCGAGCCGCTCCTTCGCGGGCACGCCGCGGCATTCGAGGCCGAACGCGACGTTCTCGAGCACGCTGCGGTTGTCGAACGAGGTGTAGTCCTGAAACACCATGCCGCGGTCGGGGCCCGGGCCGCGGATCGGCTTGCCGCCGACGAGCACGGATCCCGAGGTCTGCGGGAACTGCGGCAAAAGGCCTGCAATCAGCCGGATCACCGTCGATTTGCCGCAGCCAGATGGCCCCAGGATCGACACGAACTCGCCGCGGCCGGGGTAGTCCTCGATGGTGAACGAGACGTCCTTGATCGCAGTGAACGCGCCCGGGCCGGTGCCATAGGTCTTGGTGACCTTGTCGAACACGACCACCGGCGGCGCGGTCAGCGGCGGCCCGAGCGGCTCCATCTGGGTCCCGCCGCTGATGTGCGGCGCGACGCCCTCGGGCGCGGCTGCAGCCCGCGCTGCCGCCGCCGGCGCCGGCGCGGGCCGCGATGGGGCGGGGCTCGCCGGCAAGTCGACCTCGGCGACCCGCCGCTCGTGATCCTCGAACGCGGCGAGCGCGGCGGCCTCGGCGGCCGGATCGCGCGCCGGCGTGGTCGGCTTGACCGGCGCGCCACCGGCAGGACCGGTGCCCGTGCCGCCGGGCAGGTGCGGATGTGGATCTTTGGGGTCGGTCATGATCGTCAGAGGTCGCGGCGCCACTGGAACACGCCGCGCTGGAAGAACCGGATGAAGAAGTCGATCGCGAACGCCAGGAACGCGATGACG
The DNA here is from genome assembly GCA_035472155.1 of Kofleriaceae bacterium. Classification (GTDB taxonomy): domain Bacteria; phylum Myxococcota_A; class Polyangia; order Haliangiales; family Haliangiaceae; genus JABFXX01. The sequence continues at coordinate 9,167 of DATIPJ010000586.1, read as the reverse complement.
AACAGCAGGGCGTAGTTCTGCTCGATGTTGCCCAGCCGCTCGTTGCGGTTGAGCAGGAACCCGATGCCGGTCGACGTGGCGATCGCCTCGGCGATCATCACGTAGCCGAGCGCCAGGCCGAACTGGAACCGCAGGCTGGTCACGATGTCGGGCAGCGCGAGCGGGACCAGCACCTTGAACAGGATCTGGCGATTGCTCGCGCCGAGCGTCTGCGCGGTCTCGACGTAGCGCTCGGGCACGATCGAGATCGCCTTCACGGTGTCGCTGAACACGAACGCGACGATCGCGAAGAAGATGAACATCACCTTCATCTCCTCGCCGGTCGCGAACAGCATCAGCATGAGCGGCAGCATCGCGCCCATGGGGATCGAGCGCAGGAAGATGACCACCGGCGCGACCGCGGACCCGATGGCGCGGTTCGTCCCCGCGATCACACCCAGCACGATGCCGACGACGGACGCCAGCAGCACGCCGAGCAACACGCGCTTGAGCGTCTCCACGACGGCGCCGCCGAGGTTCCCGGCCAGCGAGCCGAGCGATCCGAACACCGCGCCGGGCGACGGCAGCTTCGACGGCGAGACGATCGCCGTGGTCGCATCCCCGCGGGTCACGAACCACCAGACCAGGAAGATCAGCGCGACCATCCCCGCCCCGAGCGCGATCCGGCTGTGATACGGCGGATCGGCGCGCAGCGTGCGCCACCACGGCGGTGGCTGCGGCAGACCCGTGTCGCCCGCTTTCGCGCGCGCCGCGTTCGCCGGTTCCGCCTTCGGCGGCTTCGCAGCCGCCGCCTTCGGCGCCTTCGCCTGCTCCGCTTTCGCCTGCTGAGCCTTCTGCTCCGCCTTCGCCTCGGGCGCGTCGCCGCGGGCTCCACTCGGTCCGGTGGGTCCGGTCGATCCGGGGGATTCGGCCACCTACTGCGCCTCCGCCGGCACCACCTTGATCTCGACGCGGCGGTTCTTGGCGTGGTTATCGGGGTCCTTCGGGTCGGCGGGCTTGTCCCAGCCGTAGCCGGCGACGACGAACTGGTTGGGGTTCATCTTGTACTTGTTGACCAGCTCCTCCTTCACCGCATTGGCGCGCCGGGTCGACAGCTCGCGCACCAGGCTCTCGTCGGCGGTGCCGCGCATCGATGCGTCGGTGTGCCCCGAGATCTGGATCCGCGCGGCGCCGAACTGACCCGCGAGCTTGGCGATCTCCTCGATCGTGTACTCGACGTTGGGATCGTAGAGCACCTCGCCGCCGCCCGACTTCGCCGGCACCTTCTTCTCGAGGTCGTACGAGTTGGGAAAGAAGTTGATCGTGACCGTCTTGGTCAGCACCGCGCTCTCGACGTTGACGTCGAGGCCGGCGGTCGGCGTGAACTTGAACTCGTACTCGTTCTTCTGGTCGGCGAACTTGGGCTCGGATCGGAGCTTCTTGATCACCGAGAAGTCCATGATCTGGTCGAACGCGACCTTGGTGTCGACCGAGCGGATCGCCTTGTAGAGCAGGAACGCCGTGTTGTACGTGCGCTCGAAGTTGGTCGGGTTGTTCTGGTTGAGGAAGAAGTCGTAGTTCTCGGCGTAGTTGGTCCAGTGCGCGTCGCCGAGCATCGTGAACCCGGTGCCGGCGGGCAGGGTGTAGAACTCGTCCATCAGCTTGCCGACCGCCTGCTTGTTGGCGTCGGTCTTGAGCTCCTCGGTGGCGGTCAGGATGCCGCGCACCAGGTCCTCGATGATGTCGGGGTTGTCGCGCGCGAAGTCGGCGCGGGCGAACCACACGTCGGCGATCAGCCGGTTCGCGGTCTGCGTCGAGACCAGCATGCGGTTGCCCATGTTGGGCTTGGTCAGGTTGTAGATGTCGGGCGACCAGGTGACCACCGCCGCGTACTTCTTGTCCTGGTTGAACGCCGCCGCGGCCTGGAACGCGTCCTTGGTGAAGTCCATGTGGACCTCGCTGGGCTGGACGCCGCCGTTGAGCAGCATGTTGAGCAGGAAGTAGTGCGACGGCGAGTTCTGCGCGAGCACGACGTTCTTGCCGCGCAGGTCGGCGACGGTCTTGATCGATTCGCGCACGACGATGCCGTCGCCGCCGTTGGACCAGTCGATCTGCTGGAACACGCGCGGCATCGTGCGCGGGTCGCGGGCCATCCGGTTGACCACCAGCGGCAGCATGTCGACGGTGGCCCAGCCGATGTGCACCTTGCCGGCGGCGAACGTGTTGCCCATGTCGACCGGGTTGTCGGCGAGCACGAGATCGACGAGGAAGTCGTTGCCCTTGGCGTCCTTCCAGACCTTCTTGGCCTTCGATCCCTGGTTGGCCCAGATGATCGGCGCCCAGCCGGCCCACACGTTGACGGCGAACTTCACGACGCGCGGCTTGCCGAGCGCGGTGTAGTCGGCCGTGCCGGGCACCTCGGGCAGGCGCGTCGCCGGCTCGAAGGCGTATTCCTTGACGGTGGTGATGCTGTTGGGGTCGGGGTTCTCGGCCTGTCCCGAGGCCGCGCTGCCGGAACCCGAGCCGCCCGCCTGCTGCTTGATCGACCCCATGTCGATCTTGCCCGAGCCGGTGGCGGGGGCGTCGGTCTTCTTGGCGTTGAAGCGGTAGAACGCGACGCCGACCAGGCCGGCGACGACGAGCAGGGCAGCGATGAAGAATGCCGGTTTCGGCTTTCCAGATCCGTTGGCCATGGAGGTCTCCGCCTACGCTTTCTCGGTCTGCTTCTCGGACTGTCGGCGTTCGCCGGCTTCCTCGGCGGGGCCGAGATCTTTGGTCTGCGCGACGACCGGGGTCGTCTCCGGCGCGCGCATCCCGAGCTCGACCTCGAGATCCTTGAGCGCGTCGTCGGCCATCGACTTCTCCATGCGCTCCTCGGCGTCGATCTTGTGCAGGCCCTCGGCCGAGAGGTCCGCGGCGACGCGCGCCGTGCCGCGGTTCGCGTCGATCCTGCGCTGGATGACGTCCTCGAGCTGACCGAAGTCGGTGGTGACGTCGAAGTTCAGGCTCTGGCTCAGCTTGGCGACCTCGGCCTCGGCGGCGCTCATCTTGAGGTCCGCGTCGTACTTCTGGATCTTGTCCTTGACCTCGACGAGCTTCTTGTTCGCGAACTGGATCTTCTTGAGGTTGTTGTTGTACGCCGTCTCGTGCATCGCGAGCTGCTGCCGGTTCTCCTCGAGCGCGCCCTTGGCCTTGGTGAGCTGCAGCGCGAAGTTGCCGGCGGTCTCGCGGTCTCCGGCCTTGAGGTAGGCCTTGGCCTGCGCGGTCAGCTTTGCGACCTGTGACTCGCCATCCTTGACCTGGCGGGTGACGCGCTCGACGAGCCCTCGGTATTGCTCGAGGCCGACGCGGCCTTCCTTGAGCTGCTCGACCGCGGAGTCATACTCGTACTGCATCTGGGCGATCGGATCGGCCTCCCAGAAGAAGTTGGCGAGCTTGTTGAATTGGGCCCGGATCGCACCAAAGAACTTGCCAAAGATCATCGAGAGGTCCTCCCCCCGAGCACCCACGAGCCCGGGGCAATTGAAGGTAGCGACGTACCCCACATCTGCCAACCCAACTTGGCCATTTCCTGGCGCTTCACAAGGGGCAACGCAAGTGTGCACTTCAGAACAGCAGTTGCACCTCGAGGCCGAGCACGTAACCGCGCCCTTGCTTGGCGTGGTAGCGGTGGCCGACGAGATCGATCGTGCGCTGGAACAGCGGATTCACTTCCTCGGTGCCGGGCGTGACCAGCTCGTCGTTGGTGCTCTCGCAGCGCGGGGCGCCCTGCGGGCAGGTCGGTAGATCGATGCCCGCGTCGGCGAAGCTGATGATGTGCTCGGTGCGCCACGACAGCTCGCCGAGCGCGCTCAGCGTGAGGTGCGCGCCGAGCTTGGTGCGCACGGCGACGCGCGCGGCGGTCTCGAGGTAGCTCTCGATGTTCGAGACGCCCGGGTGATTGAGCGGGCTCGCGCCCGGCATCGTCGGATCGCCGTCGAGCACGAGCGGTCCCGGGGTGCGCGCGTCGCCGGCGAACGCGAACACTTCCCACAGCTCGCTGTAGCCGCGGCCCTCGAAGTGAGCGGTCATCCGCGCGCCCAGATCGATGCCGACGCGGTTGCCGGTGGCGGGGTCATCGAGGACGTTGGCCTCGGCGCCGAACGCGGCGCCGGCGATCGGCCCCGGGTCGACGCCGACCGCGCCGAAGCCGGGGTTCTTGAACAGCGACGCCGCGCGCTCGTAGATCGGCATCTGGTAGAACGCCTCGAACCAGCCTTCGAAGTAGCGCGTGCGGCGATCGACCGAGGTCCACAGCCGCACCTCGTGCACGCCGGTCGACACGCCGGTCTCGCGGCCCGGATCGACGGCGTCGAACCGCATCGCGCGGCCGATCGCGAACCGGAGCTCGAGGCCGAGCTTCCACGTCGGCTTGGTGTCGTCGAGGCGCTGGATCATCGGCGCGAAGCCGATGCCGCCGCGCAGCTCGGGGACGCCGGTGCGGTTCACGCCGCGGAACAGCACGTCGCCCGACGCGATCGGCCCGGGCTTGCCGGCGTCGAAGCCGGTCGCCGGGAGGATGCCGTCGGCGATCGTGAGGCTGCCGGCGCGATCGACGCCGCTGGCGAGCGAGACCTCGCGCGACTGGGACAGCACGATCGGCACCGCGAACGAGATCCAGCTGCCGCGAACCAGCCCGACCTCGACGCGCGGCGTGACGAGCTGGCGGGCCTGGCGAAACGCGAGGTCGCGATGCAGCGGCACCGCGCCCAGTGGATCGGCGTCGCGATCGCCGACCCGCTCGCGCGTGATCTGCGCGGTATCGACCTCGTATTCATAGGTCGCGTCGACGTGGGCCTGCTCGCTCGTGCCCGCGACCGGAACGAAGCCCGCGGGGTTCGCGTGGGCAACCGCGCCCGCAGACGCCAGCGCGAGCACGACAGCGGTCGTCCGCAACACCGGCGCGCACGTTATCACGGGCTCCACGGGATCACCGGGGTCGCTGCCTCGAGGTGGCAATCTGGGTCTCGGGGGAAAACCCGAACAGACTCGCTGACCTGCGGCGGCCGATCTCGGCGGTGGCGTCGACCGGGGTGAGCATTCGCGAGCGCCCCGGCGCGCGGAAGTACGCCGCATTCCAGGAACTGCAGCTTGGCCTACCGGCTGCACTGGTAGCCAGTCGGGAGGAACAACATGATCACCATGCCCAACAACGATCAGAACATCGAAGCCGCTGTCGACAACCAGGAGACGGAGCAGGTCGCGAGCATCAAGCTCGACGACGTGACCGGCGGATGGGGCTGGTATGGCCCCGGCCCAGGGCCCGGCGCGTACGGCGGCTACTGGGGCGCGCCCGGCGGATTCTACGGCGGCCCCAGCCCCTACAACCCGTACGCAGCGGCTGCATTCGACCGACGCGCCGCCTATTACGCGGCCCGCTACCCCGGCTGGTACTAGCGAGCAGCTCGCGACGCGCTCGCCTAGCCCTCTTTGTCGCGCAGCCCGAACTCCTTCATCTTCATCTGCAGGCTCTTGCGGCTGATCTTGAGCAGCCGCGCCGCCTGGGTGACGTTGCCGCCGGTCTCGTCGAGCGCCTTGACGATCAGCTCGCGCTCGACGCGCGAGGTCTCGGCGCGCACGATGTCCTTGAGCGAGCCCGACGGCGAGCCCGCGTGCTCGGTCGGGCCGCTGTCCTCGAGGTCCTCCTCGGTGATCGGCGGGATCGGGCCGGTCGTCGTCGAGGTCCCCATGGGCGGGTGCGCGTGCGGCGCAGGATCGCTGGCGCCCGCGAGCTGCAGGTCGCTGCGCTCGATGCGGTCGCCCTTGGTGAACAGGATTGTCCGCTCGAGGACGTTCTCGAGCTCGCGGATGTTGCCCGGCCAGCTGTGCGCCTCGAGCGCCACGAGCGCGTCGTCGGAGATTCCGGCGATCGTCTTCTTGAGGCGCTCGTTGAACTTCTTGATGATGTGCGCGACGAGCAGGCGGATGTCGCCGGTGCGCTTGCGCAGGGGCGGGATCTGCAGCGGGACGACATTGAGCCGGTAGTAGAGGTCCTCGCGGAAGTGGCCGCGCTGGGTCTCCTGCTCGAGATCGCGGTTCGTCGCGGTGACCAGGCGAACATCGACCTTGATCGTCTTGAGCCCGCCCACGCGCTCGAACTCGCTCTCCTGGATCGCGCGCAGGAGCTTGACCTGCATCTCGACCGGGATCTCGCCGATCTCGTCGAGAAACAGCGTGCCGCCGTCGGCGAGCTCGAACCGGCCGGGCTTGCTCGACGTGGCGCCGGTGAACGCGCCCTTCTCGTAGCCGAACAGCTCCGACTCCATCAGGTTCTTGGGGATCGCGGCGCAGTTGATCTTGATGAACGGGCCGGTCTTCCGGATCGAGTGCTCGTGCAGCGCCTTGGCGACCAGCTCCTTGCCGGTGCCGCTCTCGCCGGTGATCAGCACCGTCGACGGCGTGTCGGCGACCTGCTCGATGACCTTGAAGATGGTCTGGATCTCGGCGCTCTGGCCGATCAGGCCGAACCGCCCGGTGTGCTCGGGGTCGCTCGCCGGGTACAGCGCCTGGCGCGGCGCCATCCGGTTGGCGGCGGCCTGGCCGATCGCCTTCTCGACGATCGTGCGGATCGAGTCCTGCTCGAACGGCTTCTCGATGTAGTCGAACGCGCCCGCCTTGATCGCCTCGACCGCCTGGCCGACCGAGCCGTACGCGGTGATCATGATGACCGGCACCTGCGGGAACGCCTTGGCGGCCGTGCGCAGCACCTCCATGCCATCGGCGCCCGGCATCCGGAGGTCGGTGATCACGACGTCGACCTCGGACAGCCGATCGATCGCCTCGACGCCGCTCGCGGCCTGCACGACCTCGTGACCGTCCCGCCGCAGCATGGCGACCAGGACGCGGCGAAGGTTCTGTTCGTCGTCTGCGACGAGGATCTTCGCCGTGTGCATCGCGCTACCCTACCTTATCCAGGCAACCGGCGCGCCTATCGGGCGATCGGCCTACTTCCCTGCGGTGACCTTCGGGGCAGGGCGCGGCGGTGCGTTCTTCACGTGCGCATCGAGCCAGCGGACCTCCTCCCAGAGCACGTGAAGGACGGTCTCACGCGCGCGATAGCCGTGCGCCTCGGCCGGCAGCTGGACGTAGCGGGCGCGGCCGCCGAGGCCCTGCAGCGCGGCGAACAGGCGCTCGCTCTGGATCGGGAACGTGCCGGTGTTGTTGTCGGCCATGCCGTGGATGAGCAGGATCGGCTCCTTGATCTTGTCGGCGAACCGGAACGGCGACATCTCGTCGTAGGTCGTCGCGGCTTCCCAGTACGTCCGCTCCTCGGACTGGAAGCCGAACGGGGTCAGCGTGCGGTTGTAGGCGCCCGAGCGCGCGATGCCTGCGCGGAACAGGTCGGAATGAGCGAGCAGGTTCGCGGTGGTGAACGCGCCGTAGGAGTGCCCGCCGACGGCGAACCGGTCGCGGTCGCCCACGCCGAGCGCGACCACCGCGTCGATCATCGAGGCGGCGTCGGCGGTCAGCTGGTCGACGTAGGTGTCGTTGGGCTCGGTCTTGCCCTCGCCGATGATCGCGAACGAGGGGTTGTCGACGACGGCGTAGCCCTGGGTGAGCGCGAACAGCGCGCCGCCCCACGCCGGCGCGACGAAGCGGTACGGCGATCCGCGGACCTGCGACGCGGCGGCCGCGGTCTTGAACTCGGCCGGGTAGACCCAGGCCACCACCGGCAGCGGGCGGTCCTGCCTGGGGCGGAAACCGGGCGGCGTGTACAGCATGCCCGACAGCTCGACGCCGTCCTTGCGCTTCCACTTGATGAGTTGCTTCTTCACCCTGGCGAGCTCGGGCAGCGGGTGGGCGTTGTGCGTCAGCTGGCGCTCGGCGCCGGTGGATGGATCGGCGAACGAATGCGCGAGGAGCTGCGGTGGCTCGGTCGGCGATTCGCGCGACACGAGGACATCTTGTCCGTCGGGATCGAGCACGGCCTGGACCTCGGCGTAGCGCGCGCCTTCGGAGCGCCACACGCGCTCGGACTTGCCGGTCGCGAGGTCGAGGCGATCGAAGAACGGCCGATCGCCCTCGGTGGACGCGCCGTTGCCGGTCAGCAGCAGCTGGCCCTTGCTGGTCACGAGGAGCACCGGCTGGCCGCCGGGCGTGCGCACCCGCAGCGGCGTGCCGGGATCGCTGTAGCGATCCTCCGACGAGCGATCCCACAGCACGCGCGGCTTGGCCGCCGGGTCGTCGGGCGCGAGGATCGACGTCCGCGTGTGGCGATCCTTCCAGCGACCCTCGACGACGAGCGCGAGCTTGCCGCTGCTCCAGGTGATCGATCGGAAGCGATCGGGGAGCTCGGCGAGGCGGCTGGGCTTGGCGAACGGAGCGGCGGCGCACTCGAGGCGATCGCGCAGCGGCGCGGCCTTGCGCGGCTCGCCGCCGTCGAGCGCCTCGACCCAGCACGCGGTCGCCGGCGCATCGGTGCGCCAGAACAGCTCGCGGCGGCCGGTGCGCACGGCGTCGTTCTCGTTGGCGACGTTCTCGGCGAGCGGCAGATCAGCGAGCGTCGCGACGCGCTTGCCGTCGAGCGTCCACACCTCGGTGCGGACCGGGAACTGCTCGATCGCGACCCGGTAGGAGAACGGCCGGTGCACCCAGCTGGCGAGCACGAGCTTGCCGTCGGGGGAGATCGCCGAGCCGACGTACAGCGCCGGTGCGCCGATCGGCGAGACCTTGCCGTCGAGGCCGACCAGCGCGATCTGCGAGGTCATGTAGTGCTCGAACAGCTGCTCGTCGCGCGGGTTGGCCAGCAGATCGGGGTTGGTGGCGGCCGGCTTCTTGTCGCCGGTGTTCTCCTGCACGATCGGTCCGGTCGGCACGCCCGGCAATGGCGGCGGTGCCTTCTGGTCGTGCGGCGCGATGCGGCACACGAGCGCGCTCGAGTCGGGCATCCAGCTGCACAGCTCGTGGGCGTTGTCGCCGGAGCGCGCGCCGAGCAGGTCGCGCAGGACGTCGAAGTCGTCGCGCGCGGTGTCGGACAGCGGCGGCATCGCGAGCGGCCGCGCGGTCGCGTCGCGGACGCCGGCGATCCAGAGCCGGACCTCGCTCGCGCCGGTGACCGTGAAGGCGAGCGACTTGCCGTCGGGCGACCACACGGCGTCGGCGATCCGGGCGCCTTCCGGGATGCCGCGGACCGGGCGCGGCGCGGCCCC
>DATIPJ010000585.1:0-2114 GCA_035472155.1 Kofleriaceae bacterium | reverse complement strand
CGTAAGAGCCCGTAGCAGCCGTCGATCTGTGCCAGGACCGGGCGGCGATGGGCCCCTCTCGAGGAGCGATCGCGAGACGTCAACGCGAGCTCGCCGTGGGCGACCGCGAGCAGGATGGGGTCGGACGCCGCGACCGTGACCAGGATTGGCAGGTGTTGCCCCCGCACATACCTCGCGCCGTTCGCGCAGGCGGCGGTGGTGATTCGGCGGGCGCGGCTCCGACGCCCATCCGCGCAGCAGCCCACGGCGAGCCGCGCGTGTTCGCGTTCTCCCGATCTCCCCGCGCCGTCACGCGACGCGCAAGGTGTGCTCGAACTCCTCGGGGTTCGAGCTGGCGTGGACCGCGGTCTCCCTCGAGACCAGCCCCGCATTGACCAGGTCGAGCAGGTGCTGGTCGAACAGCTGCATCGAGTACAGATCGCGGCCCTTGCGGACCAGCTCGGGGATGTCGCTCATCCGCCCGCCGCGCAGACACTCGCGGATCGTCCGCGTCACCCGCAGGATCTCGACGGCCGGCAGCCGGCGCCGCCCGTCCTTGGCCGCGAGCAACCGCAGCGACACGATCGCCTGCAAGCAGTCGCCGAGCCGCTCGCGGACCACGTCCATCGCGTCGGTGTCGAACAGGCCGAGGGTGCGCTGGACGGTGGCGACGGCGTCCGGCGTGTGGATCGCGCCGAGCACCAGGTGGCCGGTCTCGGCCGCCCTGAGACACGTCGCGGCGGTCTCGCGGTCGCGGATCTCGCCGACCAGGATCACGTCGGGTTCCTGCCGCATCGCCGCGGTCGTCGCCGACGAGAAGCTGTCGGTATCCGTGCCGACCTCGCGCTGGATGATCATGCACTTCTGCGGCTCGTGGATGAACTCGATCGGGTCCTCGATCGTCACGATGTGCGCGTGGCGGCTCTCGTTGATGTGGCGCAGCATCGCCGCCATCGTCGTGGTCTTGCCGTTGCCGGTCGCGCCGGTCACCAGGACCAGGCCGCGCCGCGCATCGGTGATCTCGGCGAGCACCGGCGGCAAGTTGAGCTGCTCGAGCGACAGCACCTGCACCGGGATCAGCCGCATCACGATGCCGACCGAGCTGCGCTGGCGGAAGATCGACGCGCGGAACCGGCCGCGCTGGGCCAGCGAGTACGACACGTCGATCTCGGCGAACCGGCGCGTGAAGTCGACGGTGATGCTGCGATCCTCGAGGATCATCCGCGCGATCGCCTCGGTGTCCTGCGCGGCGAGCGGCGGCACCTTGATCGCGCCGAGCAGCTCGCCGTGCAGCCGGTAGTGCGGCGGATAGCCGACCTCGAAGTGGATATCGGACACGCCGCGCTCGATGCCGAACGCGAGCAGCTTGTGGAATGCGTTGCGATCCATCGCGTCCGCCGTCAGTTCAGCCCCGGGCGGCCGCCACCGCCGTCATCGTCCGACGCGGTCTCCGCGCGCGCCCGGCGCAGGCTATCGAGCAGCGGCTCGGCCTCGGGCGTCGCGCCGATCTCGTCGTCGGTCAGCGGCCGCCACGCCGGTGGCACCGGCCGCACCCCCGAGCCCGCCGGCGACTCGCCCTCCGGCGGCCGCGGCACCTGGAAGTCGCGCGTGACCTCGTCGTCGCGGCCGAACGGCGAGCGGACCGCCGCGCCGGCCAGCGCGCGCCGGCTCGAGCCGAGCGCGATCGAGATCGGCAGGTCGCGCTCGTCGTCGTCATCGTCTTCGTCGCCGCTGACGAGCGCCGGGTCGGACGCCGGGGTCACCTTGCGCAGCTGGCTGCGGATGTCGTCGGGCACCAGCGGGAAGCCCTGGCCCGGCCGCGCCATGTAGTAGCCCTGGCCGTAGCGCAGCCCGAGGTCGCGCAGCGCGACGACGTCGTCGAGCCGCTCGATGCCCTCGGCGATCATCACGGCGTCGATGGTCTCGGCGATGTGGCGCAGCGAGCGCAGCATCTCGCGCTTGACCGTCGAGCGCGCGATGCCGCGGACCAGCACGTCGCTGATCTTGATGAAGTGCGGCCGCAGCGACATCACCGTCTCGAGGTTCGAGTGCCGGGTGCCGACATCGTCGATCGCGACCCCGAAGCCCATCGCGGTGTAGGCGGCAAGCGCACGCTTGAACGACGCGAAGTTCTC
>DATIPJ010000584.1:0-5919 GCA_035472155.1 Kofleriaceae bacterium | reverse complement strand
CGTTCCCGTTGGTCTTGGCGACGCCGAAGTCGATGATCTTCACCTCGCCGCCATACGTGATGAAGATATTCGCGGGATTGATATCGCGGTGGACGAGATTGAGTGGCTTGCCCGCCGTGTCCGTGAACTGGTGTGCGAAGTGGAGGCCGTTGCACAGCTGAACGCCGATGCCGACGGCAATGTGCAGCGGCATCACCTGCCGCGACATCGACAGGTTGTTGAGCGCCTTGAACAGGTCCTCGCCGGGCAGGTACTCCATCGCGGTGAAGTAGTGGCCGTTGACCTCGCCGACCTCGTAGGTCCGCACGATGTTGGGGTGCTCGAGGCGGGCCTCGAGCCGCGCCTCCTCGATGAACATCCGGACGAACTCGGGGTTCTTGGTCAGGTGCGGCAGGACGCGCTTGATGACGACGACCTTGATGAACCCCTCGACGCCCTTCTGTACGGCAAGAAACACCTCGGCCATGCCGCCGACCGCGATCTCGCCGACGAGCAGGTACTTGCCGAACCGCTCGCCGATGATGTTCCCCTTGAACTCTTCCGTGCGAGCTTGAATGGCGGCGCCGACGGAAATTTCCGGCTCCGACAGCTCCTCCACCCGAGCGTCTTGCAGCTTCGTCATCGGAAACCGCCCAAGCCTACCACGGGGTCGGAGAAACCCTGCTGATCTACCGGGAATTCCAGGCTTCGGTCGTGGTCGCGAAGCTCCTGACATCGCATCCACGTGGGTGCGGCGGACCTACCTCAGGTGTTCACCGGAGCGAGGCCAAATCTAGTCTTCGCTGGATCACTCTCGTGCAGATTTTCGACCTCAACGGAATTCGGACTTCTCTGAAAGGAGGGCCTCTCTGTAATCAACAGTCAGTCGGAAGCTCTATGCGGCTCGAGGTTGTCCCCGCCGAGATCGCGGTGTCGCACCACGGGTGCGGGCTCTGCGAAAAATGCCGAGGAGCGGTGATCAGCGTCGGGAGGTGACAATGATTCGCGTCGCAAGGGAACGGTCCTCAGCGACGGCAGCGCAGCGTGATCCGTGTCGATCGACGCTGCCGTCCGACGCTGCCTGCGATCGACGCTGCACCGACGGATGCTGCATGCGTTCGCGAGCAGGGCGCAAGCGCGCAAGCGCAGGTACGCGGCGCGGGCGCGATTCGGCGGCAAGGCGAGCTGGGTATCGCAGTCTGATATCCATTCACCTGGCAATGCCGAGTCCCAATCCCGATTGGGCATTCTGACCCAGTGGTCGGTCGGTGATACATCGCGAGAGGGATCGTGGGCTCGAGAGAGGTCTTCCATGAAGGCGTCTCTTCTGTGCGCTCACCCTCACCGCGACGGCAGACACGCCGGCGAAACCCCGACGGACCGGTCAAGGCCGATATCGTGCCCGCATTACAGAAGGGCGGATATATCCTGTTCATCCGCCACCCGAAGACCAATGCTGATCAGGCAAGGACCTGGGCGATGTCGCCGAGGCCGAAGTCGTGATCTTCCAGCCGCTGGGCGAGAACAAGTCCAGGGTGCTGGCGCGCGTGCCCGCGGCGCTGGGGTTGACCTGGACCCGCTAGGCTTTGGCCGCGGCTGACTCAGCCACCGCTGGGGTTGATGATCGAGGTGCTGGGGTTGATGACCGACGTGCCCGAGGTGCCGATGGTCTCGACGCACCCGCCGCCGGTGCAGCCGTGGGTGTACACCGGGCACGCCATGGTGCGCTGGATGATCGACACGCCGCCGGCGCCGCCTTGGATTCGCTCGAGGTAGGCGTCGGGCAGGTTGCGGATGGTTTCACGTTGCAGTTTCAGCTTCTTCATCTGGATTCTCCCTGTGTGTCCTGCTCGTGGAACGACAGGGAGGCGCAATCTTCCCGACGGCGTCGATCAGGGTTTTACCGTGGTGTCCTGCGTCGCCGTGTCGTTGGCGGTGTTGGGATCCGTGGAGCCCGCGCCGGTCGTCGTGGTGACGACGATCGAGAACCCACCGGGGCTGGGGGCCTTCCAGGTCAGCAGGATCGTTGGCGCGGCCCCGATCGCGAGGCTGGTTCGCGTGCAGGTGAGCCTGCCCGACGCCGGCGCCGGGCAGATCCAGCCGGTTCCGACGGCGTTGAAGAACGTCCCGTTGGGCGGTAGCACGGTGACGATCGAGAGCTCCTTGGCCGTGTCGGGACCGGCATTGGACACGTCGATCGAATAGGTCACGCAGTCGTTGAACGCGCAGCCCTGGTTGGTCGTGCCCTGCACCGGGTCGGGGGTATCGGTGATCCCGACCGACAGATCAGCGAACACGTTGGCCAGCGTGATCGTCGTGGCGGTGTTGTTCGCGCTGTTCGGGTCCGAGGTCGTCGAGCCGACGGTGGCGGTGTTGGTGATGTTGCCCGCGGTGGCGGGTGCCGTCGCGACGATCGAGATCGCAGGGGCCGAGCTCAGCGCGGCGAGCCCCGGCATCGTGCAGGTGACCGTGCCGCTGCTGTGATTGCACGTCCAGCCCGCGCCGCTCGCGCTCTGGAACGTCGTGCCGGCGGGCAGTGTGTCAACGACCGCGATCGCGCCCGCCCCGCTGGGTCCGCCGTTGGCGACCGACAGCGTGTACGTCAGGTTGGTGCCGATGCGAACCGGGTCCGGGGTCTCGCTCGTGGTGATCGACAGGTCGGCCGAGTCGAAGACATTGGTCGTGATCGACGCGGCGTTGTTGGTCAGGTCGAGGTCGTCGGTCGTCGCCGACACGCTGGCCTGATCGATGAGAACGCTGTTGGTCGGCGGCGTGGTGATCTTGATGAAGATCGACGGCGCGGCCCCGACCAGCAGCGTGCCGCGCGTGCAGGTGATGATCTGGCCGTTGGGCAGGCAGGCCCAGCCGATGCCGATCGCGCTCTGGAACTGCACGTTGCCATCGGGCAGCCGGTTGGTCACCGTCAGGCTGGTCGCGTCGCGCGGCCCGACGTTCACGACGTCGATCGTGTAGGTCAGGGTCGAGCCGGCCGGGACCGGGCTCGGCGACGCCGTCAGCACGAGCGCGAGATCCGACGGCGCGTTGACCACGGTGTCCTGGCTCGCGCTGTTGTTGCCGAGCGCCGGGTCGGTGGTCGCCGAGCTGACCGACGACGCGGCGGTGATCGTGCCGTCGACGCCGGGCGCGCTGACCGCGATCGCGATCGGCGGCGCGGCGCCGACGACCAGCAGCGGCGTGGTGCACGTGACCTGCTGTCCGACGTGCGTACAGGTCCAGTTGATGCCGTCGGCGCTGTGGAACACGGTGCCCGGCGGCAGATCGGTCACGACCGAGACCGCGGCGGCCTGGCTGGGGCCGGCGTTGGTGGCGGTCACGGTGTAGGTGAGCGCGCCCGTCGTGGTCACCGGATCGGGCGAATCGACGATCGCGACCGACAGATCGGCGGCCGACAGCACCGAGGTGTTCACGACTGCGGTGTTGTTGGAGGACACCAGGTCCGACGACGTCGACGTGACGGTCGCGGTGTTCATCAAGCTCGTCGACTCGCTCGGCGCCTGCACGGTGATCGTGATGGTGGGCGCGGCCCCGATCAGGAGCGATGGCCGCGTGCAGATCACGAGCTGGCCCGCGGGGTTGCAGTTCCAGCCGGCGCCCACGGCGCTGACGAACGTCACGTTGCCCGACGGCAGGCTGTTGCTGACCGTGAGGCCCGAGGCGGTGTTGGGTCCGAGGTTGTTGACGTCGATCGCGTAGTGCAGCTGGCCGCTGCCGAAGATCGGATCGGGCGAGTCGGCCATCGAGATCGACAGATCGGCCGCGGCATTGACCGTGGTGCCGGTCGTCGCCTGGTTGTTGGCGCTGTTGCCATCGGGCGTCATCGCCGACACCGAGGCGGTGTTGGACACCGTGCCGCCGCTGGTCGGCGCGGTGACGACCAGCGTGATCGTCGCGGACGCCGCGAGCGCCAGCGTCGGCGTGAGGCAGGTGACGTCCTGGTCCATCGCCGAGCATGACCAGCCAGTGCCCGACGCGCTGACGAAGCCGATGCCGATCGGCAGGCTATCGAGCACGGCGACGCCGTTGGAGGTGCCCGGGCCGGTGTTGGTGACGGTGATCGTGTAGGTCAGCGTGCCGCCGGCGGCGACCGGCTCGGGGCTGTCGGTGATCGCGATCGCGAGGTCCGCGGGCGTGAGCACCATGGTGGTCGCGGTCGCGTCGTTGTCACTGGCTGTCAGATCGGGAGTCTCCGAGCCCACGGTGGCGCTCGTGCTGAGCGGGCCGCCGGTGGGCGGCGTGGTCACCGTCACGGAGATCGACGGCGCGGGCCCGACGAGCAAGGTCGCGCGCGTGCACGTCACGACCTGGCCGCTGGGGTTGCAGGTCCAGCCGATGCCGGTCGCCGTCTGGAACGCGACGTTGCCCGACGGCAGGCGATGGGTGACGGTGACGTTCTTGGCGTCGAGCGCGCCGTGGTTGGTCACGTCGAGCGTGTAGGTCAGCGTCGAGCTCGCGGCGACCGGATCGGGCGAGTCGGTGATCGCGATCGAAAGCTCGGCCGCGTTCGATGGCGCGTCGGCCGGTGCGCCATCGAGCGCGCCGCCGTCATCGGGAGGCGCCGAGTCGACCGCCGCATCAGGGTCGTTGGGATTCTGCTTGATCGGAAAGTCGTCTCCGCCACCCGAGCAGGCGAAGCTCCCGACCGCCACCATCCCCGCACAAGCTACGACCGAGAATCTCGTCATAGCTTCCTGCATCGGCCACGCCCAAATTTCAGGAATAGAGCAAACCGGCGCAGAAAAAATCGCAGTCAGCGACGGATTCCAGTAGGACCGAAATACCGAGTCGATCCTCCGTGCGTGGCTATTCGAAACCGCGCGGTGTCGTCTGATCTGCGTAGCCCGGCGCAGCGACGCTGTGGAAGCGCGCGCCGGTGGCCAGTGCGAGCCGGCCGAGGAAGGCCGACAGCCGCGGGGCATTGAGCCGCGCGAGCGCTTCGTTGTCGCGCCGGGGGCCGAATGTCCGGCGGGCGTACAGATCGACGTGGAGCGACAACCACAGGACGAGCTGCGCGTCCTCGAGCTCGACGTGCACGACGCCCGCGTCCTCGAGCGTGACCTCGCTGGCGTCGGGCGCGAGCACCTGGAGGTCGAGCTCGAGCGCGAGCGCGATCAGGTCGGGGAAGTCGCGCAGCGTGCGATCGATCGCGGCGGCATCGATCGGCGTGCCGCGCGGCTGGACGGCCGCCTCGTCGCCGGCGGATTCGGTGGTCCAGTCGGCGACCGCAGCGGTCGCGAAGCCCGGCAGCGCCGACAGCACGCCGCGCGCACACGCGGCGATCGCCTGGGCCGCCGATTCGCCCGCGGCGCGCGGGAGCTCGAACGTCCAGGTCGCGCACGAGCGCTCCCAGCGCCAGGTGCCGGTGTCGAGCGCTGCGGGTGTCATAGCCGCTCGGCGGCCTGGGCGTACGCCGCGCGCACGGCGTCGAGGCGGATCAGGCGAAACCGCCCGGGCTCCTTGTCCCACATCGCGCGGCCGAACGGCGTGGTGAACGCGCCCGGTGGCACCTCGACGGCGCCGGGCGGGGCGAACTTGCGGATCTCATCGAGCGCCGCGATCGCGACCGCCAGCCGCTGGCGCGCCGAGCGCAGCGCATCGCCGTCGAGCTTGCTGCCGACCGGCACGCTCCTGGCGTAGTCATCGGCCACGCTCAGCCACTCGCCCGGATCGAGCAACTCCGAGGGCTCGGCCCCGCCGTAGACCACACCGGTGGCGGGCGGCTGCAGGATCTCGGGCGGCAGGCGGAACTCGAACACCCGCGCCGTGCCGCAGCGCGCGCACGCGCCGGTGTAACGACTCGCGAGGTCGCCGTCGATCGTCACGACGGAGCTCTGGCGCGCGAAGCGGCGCTCGCCGCATGCGCACGGGTGGAGGTCCATGTAGAGGTGAGCCTCGGCGTTGGTTCGAGCGAGCCTGAGCATG
>DATIPJ010000583.1:0-18622 GCA_035472155.1 Kofleriaceae bacterium | reverse complement strand
GGCACCGTGCTCGACGAAGATCGAGAGCAGCTCGCGGCGATGGTCGTCGGTGCGGTCATCGCGGGCATCGTGACCCTGGTCGTCGACGCGGGCATCGCGGGCGTCCCTACCCGGCTCCGGTACGGCGGGGAACAGCTCGGCTGCGAGCACGCGGGCTGCTGCCTGCCGTCCCGCCAGGCGCTGCGCCTGTGCGCGGTCGCGTTCGAGCTCGGCGCCACGGGCCACTTGCACCTCGCGGTCCGAGAGGCGAGCGAGGGCCGCTCGCGCGCGGTCGTAGGCTTCGCCATCGCCGACGACGCCCTGCTGGTCGAGGGCCGCGAGCGCCTGGCAAGCCGCCGCGTATTCGTCGCGGCGCGCGGCGAGATCGCGCCCTAGCCGCTCGAGCCGGCCGCGCTCGGCTTCGAGGGAGATGCGCTCGTCGTCGAGCGCGGCGATCGTTGCCGCGGCATCGTGGACATCGAGCGCCGGGCGGCCGGTGAGCCGCCGTGCGTCCTCGAGCCTGCGCACCAGCTGGCGGTGCTCGTGGGCGCGCCGGACGAGCTCGTCGAGACCCGCCTGCAGATCGGCCAGGCCGCGTGCAGCCCGCGCCTCGGCGTCGAGGGCGCGCGCCCGCTCTTGCCGTGCCGCGGCGCGCTCGGCGGTTGCGGCGACCTGGCGCGTGCGCGCCGTCTGGTCGGCGTCGGTCAGCACCGCCAGCTCTCGCTCGACCGCCGCAACCCGCGCGACCACGGCCTGGGCTGCGATCGCGCGCTCGCGATCGCGGGTTGCTGCCGCGTGCTCCGCGCGGATGGCCGCGAGCTGCGCATCAGCGATCCCGCGCCGGGTCGCCAGTCGCTCGATCGCGAGCACGGTCTCGCGCTGGGCGCGCATGGCCTCGTCGAGCTGTGGCTGCGCGCGCTCGACGTCTCGCGCGGCATCGCTCGCGGCCGCGCGCCCGGCGTGGATGGTCGCGGCGAACATCTCCAGTCCGGCCTCGTAGATCGCCGTGATCTCGCGCTCGAGGCGCCGGGAATCGGCAACCTCGCTGCGCGTCCGCGCGCATACCTCGAGGTTCGCGCGCATCCGCGCGAGGGTGTCGCCGAGCCCGGCCTCCTCCTTGAGGAGGAAGGCGCGCAGCTCGCTGGTCAGGGCGCGAGAGATGCCGCCCGTCATGCTCGTGCGCAGCATCTCGTTGAGCTTGGAGCGCTCCTCGTCGGCCACGAGCCGCATCGGCGCGATGCCGCGCTCGAACAGCTCGGCGAAGTAGTCCTTGATCGCACGGAACGTCTGCATCTCGCCGCCGGCGCGCTCGACCGCGCTCCGGACGTCGTCGAGCTCTGGAACAAAATCGTCGTCGTCGCGGCGCACGAGCAACAGCTCCGACAGCTTGCTGTCAGCGCGCAGCCTGGTGACCATGAACGCGGTGGGCTCGACGGTGGGCTCCGACGTCCGCACGAGGCGCACGCCGGCGAGCACGCGCTCGCCACCGACGTCGAGCTCGAGCACGGTGTACGACGGGCGGCCGAGCTCGCCGAGCCGTCCCCAGATCCCACGGTCGCCGCCGGTCGCTGCGGTCTCGCCGAGGTTGGTGAAGCGCAGCTTCGACATGTCGGGCAAGAGCGCGACGTACGCTGCGATCATCACGGTCGTCTTTCCGGCGCCGTTCGCTCCTTCGAGGGCGGTGACGTGCGGATCGAGCAGGTAGCGCTCGTAGAACACGCCCTTCCAGTTGACGAGGACGAGCGCCGTGATCTTTGCGCGGCTCATCGGTCGTGCTCGCCGTGCTCGTCCGGCTCGTCCGGCTCGCCGGCATCATCGGGCTCGCCCGGCTCGTCGGGGTCGCCGGCATCGCCGGGCTCGCCGGCATCATCGGGCTCGCCGGGCTCGCCGGGCTCGTCGTCCGCGTCGGCGTCGAGCTCGCCGTCTGGAGCCTCCGCGTCGCTGACGAGCGCGACCTCGCCGAGCGCGACCAGCTTCGCCAGCGCCTCGGCCGGCGCCGACATGCCGCGCACGGGCTCGGCGAACCGCAGCAGCGGCGGCCGCAGCTTGAGCGCGCCATCCTCTGCGAGATCGACGAACCCGAGGCTCGCGAGGTGGCGGATCGCCACGCCGACCTGCGTGCGCACGTTCTTCTGCGCGATCCGCTCGTCGTAGCGCCGCTTGAGCTTGGGGTTGAACGCGCGGATCAGCCCGTCGCTGCCGAGCACGACGACGAGCTGCGCGATCACGTCGTCGGCGGCGATCCGCCCGCCGCGCTCGATCGTCGCGGGGTCGAGGTAGAGCAGCGCGAGCGCCTGGCCGACGACCATGTCGCCCGGCGGGAGCTGGCGGCGCGACAGCATGTCGCCCGACGGTAGCAGGTAGAAGTACCCGTCGGCCTTGTGGACGAGCTCGCCGCCGTAGCGCCGGTAGAACGCCTCGAGGTGGTCCTGCGCGTCGGTCAGCAGCGTGTACCAGGCGAGGTCGTCGCGATCGACATGGCGGCCGCGCCGCAGCGCGACATCGAGCTCGGGGAAGCTCGGGTCCATCACGACGTCCTGCAGCTCGGCGTAGCGGCGCCCGTCGGTCATGACCGCCCTCGCGGCGCGCGCGCGCCGTCGACGCGCCAGTCCTCGATCTCGAGCTCGTCACCCACGGCGACCCACGGCCGCTCGTGGCTCGACGCGACCTGCGCGAGCTGCGCGACCGTGTGCGCGACGCGCCCCGCCTCGATGAATCGCTCGCTCTGGGCCAGCTCGGCCGTGACGTCGGCGGTCACGCTCGACAGCGCCCGCGCGCCGCCGTCGAGCGAGCGCTGCACCTTGTCGTCGAGCGTCGCCTGCGGATCGACCGGCGCCTCGGTCGCCGGCTCCTTCTCGCGCGGCTGCCGCGGACGCATGACCGGCGAGCGGTCCGGCACGCGTGCGACCGTGCGCAGGATCCGCAGCGGCTGCGCCGATGCGTACGCGAGCGCGAACTTGGCGCCGCCGCCCACCAGCTGCTCGCGCAGCCTCTGGCTCAGCGCGCGCGTCGGGTCGAGCCGCACCACGTCGCGCAGGTAGCGGTGCACGTACTGAAAGTACTCCGACCACGCGCGCTGCCGCGCGGTGCCCCACGAGACGCTGCGATCGATCTGATCCATCAGGCGGTGCGCCGCGGCCTCCGCCTCGACCGCCACCTCGCCCGCCGCCACCGCGACATCCTCGATGTCGTGCAGCAGCGCGAGCAACACCGTCGAGTCGCGCAGCAGCACCTCGTTGAGCTCGTGCAGCGTCGCGCTGGTCGACTCGAGCAGCATCTGACAGCGGTCGAGGGCGCCGAACCAATCAGCCTCGAGCAGCCGGCGGATCTCGGCCTGAAAATCTTCCTGCTGCCGATCGAGCCCGCGCTGCCGGCGCTCGATGCCGGCGACGAGCTCGCCGATCGTGACCTCGAGCGGCCCGACGACGCCGTCGCGCCACTGCCCGGGCACCGTCGCTGCGCGCGCGGCCGCGAGCACATCCGCGAGCACGGTGCGCAGGCTCGTCGTCAGCACCGCGAGGCTGGCGCGCGTCAGCACGTCCTCGTCGAGGTAGAACTCGACGATCGCCGTCCCCAGCCGCGACAGCGCGAACTCGCCGGTGCGCACCACGCCCTGGCCGTCGACGCGGGCGAGCAGGCGCTGCGCCCGGAGCCTGGCGATCGCATGGGTCGCGCGCCGCCGCACGTGGTCGGCCTCCGGCTGCACGACACTGCTCGCGTGGGCGAACACGTCCTCGAGCTGCTGCTCGGTGAACGACGTCAGGTTCGCCCCCTCCGCGCGCACATGGAGCGCGATCAGGAAGCAGATGTCGACCGGCCCGAGCTCGATCGTCGGCTTGCGATCCGCGATCGCAGCGATCACCTGGTCGAGGTCGCGACGCAACGTTGTCACCGGTCGAGCTTCATATCCCGTCGCTGGCCGCGATGCGAGCGCGATCAGCGCCTGATCGTTGACGCGCCGATGCTCCGCCCGCCGCACCAGCAACGCGGCTTGACTCGCCATGCTACCGAGCGCAATCGTATCGGAGGGTGATCGCGGGCTCTCCGGAGGATACGGCAACGAGCGACGTGCTCGCACCAGAGACGCGTGTGGGTGAGTTTCGGATCCGCAGCCTGCTCGGCGAAGGCTCGATGGGGCAGGTCTACCTCGCGCAGGACACCACGCTCGGTCGCCGGGTCGCGCTCAAGCTGATCAAGCGATCGATGATGCGCGCGGACGGCGTCGCGCGCTTCCTGCAGGAGGCGCGCGCAACTGCGAGCCTGAGCCATCCCCACATCGTCACGCTCCACGCGGTCGGTGAATACGATGGGAGGCCATTCCTCGCGCTGGAGTATGTCGACGGGGAGTCGCTGCGCGCGCGGATCACGGGCGGCGTGCTGCCGGTGCGCGAGGCACTGCGGATCACGCTCGCGATCACGCTCGCGATCGCCGAGGCCCATCGTGGCGGGCTCGTCCACTCCGACCTCAAGCCCGAGAACGTCGTCATCCCGCGCGACGGCCGCGTCCGTGTCGTCGACTTCGGTCTGGCGCGCCTCGTCGGCACAACGTCGGACAGCGCGAGCGGCACACCGGCCTACATGGCGCCTGAGCGCTGGCGGGGCCAGCCGCCGACCGGCGCGATCGACATCTGGGCTGTCGGCGTGATGCTCCACGAGCTGATCACCGGCGAGCGACCGATCGCCGACGGCGCACTCGCGATCCTGGCGTTCGACACCAGCGGGCGATCGCCGTACGCCGCCACAGGCGCGCCGTGGTCGGCACTGGTCGCGGCCTGCCTCGCGCTCGATCCCGCGAAGCGTCCGTCGGCCGACGAGGTAGTGCAGCGTCTCTCAGCGCTCCTCGATCCACGCACCATCGTCGAGGCCGAGACGCGCTGCCCGTTCCCAGGCCTCGCCGCGTTCACGCGCGCCGACGCAGCCGACTACTTCGGCCGCGGGGGCGAGCTCGACGCCATGATCGAGAGGCTGCGCACGCAACCGTTGGTGCCGATCGTCGGCCCATCAGGCACCGGCAAGAGCTCGTTCGTCTACGCCGCTGTGATCCCGCGCCTCGATGACACCGGGCCGTGGACGGTGCGCGCCCTGCGGCCTGGCGCCGCGCCGTTCGCCAGCCTCGCCGCCGCGCTCGCCGACGCTTCAGATGGCCAGAGCGACGCGGTCGCTGCGACCCTGCGGCGTAACCCCGAGGCGCTTTCGCTGATGCTGGGTGGCCTTGCCCACCGGTCCGGAGGCCGCGTACTGGTGTTCGTCGATCAGTTCGAGGAAGCATTCACGCTGGCCAGCCCGGATTCTCGGGCGTTCTGTGACTGTCTCGCACTCGCAGCACTGGCCGATGAGCCGTGGCGGATCGTATTGACCGTCCGCGACGACTTCTTCGGCCGGCTCTCCGAGTCGCCGCCGATGCGCATGTTGCTCGGCGCTGTCCTGCCGCTCGCGCCGCTCGCAGGTTCCGAGCTGCGCGCCGCGGTGCTCGGTCCGCTGCGCAATGCTGGCTACGCGGCCGATGCGCCGGAGCTGATCGAGCGTATCGTCACCGATGTCGAGCATCAGCCTGCGTGCTTGCCGCTGCTGCAGTTCACCTGCCAGGCGCTGTGGGACCGCCGGGACACCGCCGCGCGCCAGCTACTGAGCGGAGCGTACGACGCGATCGGCGGCGCGAGCGGCGCGCTGGCCACGCACGCGCAACAGCTGATCGCGCAGCTGACGCCTGGACAGGTCCGGCTCGCGCGCAAGCTCTTGCTCGCGCTGCTTAACCCCGACGGTACGCGCAGGCCGCGATTGCGCTCCGAGCTGCTCGACGGAATGCCCGACCACGCGGGCGAGGTGGTCGACCGCCTGCTCGAGCGCCGGCTGGTGGTGTCCGCCCGCGAGACGGAGGCCGATGACGCCACGCTCGAGGTCGCCCACGAAGCATTGGCGACCGCGTGGCCACAGCTTGCGCGCTGGCTCGACGAAACCTACGAGGAGCGCCTGTTGGTGGTCGAGATCGAGCAGGCATCGCAGCTGTGGCAGCGCCGCGGCAAGCGCGACGAGGAGACCTGGGCGGGCGCGGCGCTCAGCGAGGCGGTCCGGCGGGTCGCGGAGTGGAATCTGACCCTGGCCGGCGTGGCGCGCGCGTTCCTCGCTGCAGGGGAACACCGCGCGCGACGCGAACGTCGGCGCCGGCGCTGGCTCATGTGGGCAGCGACCGGCACGCTCAGTGTGGTCGCGATTGTGGCGGTACTGCTCGTGATCAGTTTCGCTCGCAAGCAGACCCAGATCGATCTCGCGGGCAACGACATGGGCGAGTTCGAGCTACGAATCGACGTGTTTGACTGGGATCCGGTCTCGCAGACCCGCGCGGTCCCTGTGGCTCGGCCCTCTCTGGCCTGGCAGCTCCGCGCGATCGACGCCAGGGACCCGCAGTTGCCAGGCGAGCCGATCCCCGAGACCCGGCTGCAGGTTCAGGCCGCGCGCTGGGTCGATCACACGTTCATCGTCGGGATCGAGGTCCGATCGGGGCCCGCGTTCCTGAGCGTCGAGCGCGGTGACTGCGCGCCCAGCTGGATCTACCTGCAGCGGCTACCGGGCTACGTCGAGCGCAGCGCTGGGGCGGTGCTCACGGTGTCAGTCCCGAGCTGTCAGGCGTCGCGCGCCGACACGATCGAGATCCCCGCGGGTGAGTTCTTCCTGAACACCCAGCAAGGCGGCGGCAAAGCCACGGTGGACGAGAAGCGAGCGCTCGCCGGCTACCGCATCGATCGCACCGAGGTGACGCGCGCTGCGTTCCAGATCTATGGCGCGATGGAACCGGTCACCGGCGATGGCGCGGCGCCGTCGCCGTACATGCGCGCCGGTCAGCCCAGCGGGACCCTGCCAGTCGTCGGCGTCAACTTCGTCACCGCGCGCAGGTACTGCTGGTTCCTGGGCAAGCAGTTGCCGTCGGTCGAGCAATGGCAAAAGGCGTTCCGAGGCGGCCTCGTCGTGGCCGGGAAGCCCAACCCGGAGCCCACCCGGATGACTCCGTGGCTGACGCCGCACGCGGCGCGCCCTGCCAACCTCGACGTCGAAGGCGGCGATGCGGGGTTGGCACCCGTCGGCAGCTTCCCCGACGATACGAGCCCGTACGGGGTAGTCGACCTCGCAGGCAACGCCAGCGAATGGACCAGCTCCCCCGCGCAATCACAGAGCCTGCGCGGGTTGCGCGTTGTGCTCGGAGCAGACTGGGGCACGCCCGAGGCACTGGGGCACCAGCGGATCTCATGGCGCAACGTTCGTCCGGATCGCTACCTCGACTTCGGTATCGGGATCCGCTGCGTCACCCCCGGGCCCTGAGTCGCGTGATGTCGATGTTGCGGCCGCGGCCCTCCGGCAGAGGCGGCTCGCTGTCGAGCGCCGCCGCCGACGAGAACAGCTTGACGATCTCGACGTCGCGGCGGAAGCCGAAATGACCGAAGTCCGAGGTCTGGATCGGTGTGATGGTCCCGAACGCCATGCGGTGCCCTCCGAGCGCATCCGCCAGCTTCAGCAGGAGCAAGCGCGCTTCCAGCGATGGGCCGTTGGCGGCGCTGGTCGAGCACCCCAGCAGACGAACGTGCGCGGTTTCGCTCAGAAACTCGCGCAGCCCGCGTGCGAGATCCTCATTGACGAGGCTGCTGGCAACGTCGCTGTCGGTCGCGAACAGCACGTCGTCGCCCATCAGCATTCCGCCGATATTGCCGTGATCGTAGAGATCGAGAATATCGAGCTTGCCGCGTGCTCGAACCTCGCTGGCGACCAGATCCAGCAGATCAGGTGGAGAATCACATCGCAGTACGCGGAACGTACGAGTGTGGATTGACTTGTTCTCGACCTCGTCCATGTCGTAGACCGAGGGCGAGGTGTCCTCTGGGCGGCGTCCGGCAACGAGCAACGTGTTCGACATGGGGGCTCACAGTGCGGCAAACAGCTTGAAAGTCGGGGGGAGCGCATCGATCTGCTTCAACAGATCCGGCGAGATCATCGAGCGGATATTCGGTGTCTGCAGAATCGCCTGCAGCAACCTCCGAACACTATCGACCTCCGCGGTCTTGGGCCACTTCTCCTCGGCACCCGTGAGCGCGAGGCTCGCGTCGGCCGACATCTGTGCAGTCATGAGCTTCTGGTTGATGAACAGCAGGCCGATCACCTTGCCCTCGCTAAACTCGCCCGCGTTGGGGACGATCGAGGGTAGCGCGGCGTGGACCAAACCGAGGTTCGAGGTGTCGAGCAGGTGCTCTCCGCCGACTGGATTGCCCGTATCGTTGTTGATGAACGTGAATGCGACGTTGGTTCCGTTCACACTCCCAAAATGCACCGGATAGGGCGTGTAGTGGAACGAGAGCGTCTGCTCCAACCACCATGTGAACTTTTTCGACAGCTCGGGGCCCGGCGGCGGCGTGACCAGACGCGGTGTGGAGTCTGCGTCTTTTGGGGTATTGGTAGCTCCGACAAATTTGCCCATGACCATTCACTTTCTTGAGTCTGCAGCTGGTTCAGGTTGTAGATGCGCGATGCGCGATCTCCATGCGCTCGGAGACGTTGCGTGGCCAGTAGCTCGCGGGCGTTGGTCGGCGAAGCCATCGAGCACGGAGCCATCGGAGAGCAAGGACTGGACCACCGCCGTGATCACCCAAACCGGCGATGACTGGTCACGGGAATCAACTTCCGTGGAATGCCGCGCAGCGGGGTGTCAAGGAAACTGGACGAGGTGGTCCGACTCGCGACCCGGGTGGCCGCAGCATCCGACGTATCGGTAGCTCACGCGACCGGGCGCTCGGCGTGGGCCGGTGCGCGCACGGGCGCAACGCTGGCGAGGAGCTCCTCGAGGGCGGCGACGCCGACGCCCGCCTTCTTGCCCTTGGCGATGTAGCCGTCCATGAACTCGATGGTCTGCGCGTGGACCTTGATGAAGTGCTCGCGCAGGTAGACCTCGAGCGGGAGCGGCACGACGCGACTCCCGAACCAGAGGGCGAGGCGCAGCATCCCCGGGCGCGCGAGCATGCGCGCACCGAGCGGCGTGCGGCGGCCGGTCGTCGCGGCGGTGACGGCGAGGGCCTCGCGGACGGCGCGCGCGCCGAGGGCGATCGCAGGGCCGCGGCCGAGCTCGCGGAACGACCAGCCCGCGGACTCGAGGGCGACGAGGTAGGGCATGAGGACCGCCGAGGGGAAGGCCACGGTCGACGGAACGTCGGGGTGGACCTTCGCGGGCTGCTTGCCGGCGCGCAGCGCGCGCACGACGGCGGCGGTGCGCTCGCGCGGGCCCGAGTGCGGCGCCGGGGCCATGGGCGGGAACCAGTACGCCATGCCCGGCCGAGGGAAGCGGGTCTCGCCGGGGAGCGGCGCCGAGTAGCTGATCAGCGTGATCATGCCCTGCACCAGGCGGTCGACCGGGATGCCGGCGGCGAGGAGCACGGCGCGGTCGTCGGCGCCGGGCTCGAGGGCGACGATCGTCGCGTCGCCCGTGGCGGCAACGAGCTCGCGCAGCCACGGTCCGGCGAGCGCCGGCGACGACACGGTCAGAAAGACCTGGTCGAAGCGGCGCGCGGCGACCTCGTCGGGGCGCGTGACGACGGTGAAGGTGTCGAAACGGATCGGCTCGGTCGGCCGCGGGGCGTTGAGCCAGTACATGTCGAGGCCGCGCTCGAGGGTGGCGCGGTACTTGTCGCGCACGAAGAACGTCACCTCGGCGCCGCCGAGCTGGAGGTGGCGTGCATAGACCTGGCCGACCGCGCCTGCGCCGACCACCAGTACTCGCATGGGTTCCGCCATCGTGGCTGTAGTGAACCACGCGGCGGCGGCGGCGTCATCGGCGGCGGGCGAACGAGTGGCGACGAGTGGCGAACGAGTGGCTCAGAGCCGCTCGAGCTTGGCTTCGAGCCCGTACACGTCCCAGAGGTCGCCGACGAACAGCTTGCCGAACCGCACGCAGTCGATGAGCGAGGACTTGCCATTGCGATCGCGCGCCGACATCGTGCGGACGAGGCGCAGCACGTCCTCGGCGTCGATCTTGAGGACGCCCTTGGCGACGATCGGTCCGTCGGGGCCGCCCGCGTGCACGGTGGAGAACAGCTGCGTGGTGTCGGAGTGGACGTCGATGCCGCGGTCGTCGTGGACTTCCTTCTTGCCATCGAAGTAGTACTGCGCGCCGTCGCTGGCCGAGAGCTTCATCCGGTAGCGCATCTGCTTGTGCATCTTGCCGTTGACGTTGACGAACAGGTTGAAAGTGCCGTCGAAGATCGTCATCGGATCGGGCGACAGCGCCGGGATTTGCACGGTGCCGGTGAGCTTCGCCGTGCGCTCGGGGTCGGCGATCATCGCGTCGAGGTCGGGGCTCATGATGCCGTAGACCGCGGTCGCCGTATGGCCCAGCCCGCGCGCGGCGTCGGCCGCGGCCGCGAAGTCGTCGGTGCTCGGCGTGAGGTAGCCGAGCATGCGCTCGCAGAACTGCAGGGTGATCGGGCGCGACGTCTCGCGCACGCCGTCGAACTTCGCCGGCCCCGTCGGCATGGTCTCGTCGAGCGTCCAGCCGTGATCCTCGATCAGCAACCGCACAGCGCGCTCGCTGAGCGCCGAGATCGTGAGCAGCGGGTTGACGCCGAGCGGCGACGGGACGATCGAACCGTCCATCACGTAGAGATCGGGGTAGGCGTCATCGCCCGCGGCGACGCGAAACAACTGGGCGCGCTCGTTGACAACGCCGGTGGCGGCGTCGTCGCCGCAGATGCAGCCGCCGAGCGGGTGCGCGGTGAGCACATCGAACTTGAAGAACTTGGTGAACAGCGGCGACGGCACGTAGGTCGCTCCGCTCGCCGTGGCGAGCTCGCGGAACTTGTTCTCGATCCGCTGCCATCCCGGCTGGCCGGCGGCGTCGCGCCAGTGGATGCGCAAGCGATCATTCTCCAGTGCGAGCGAGCCCTTGTCCTCGTCGAAGCTCATGGTCAGAAACGTCTGGGTGTTCGCGATCGCACCGCGGTATGCACCCCCGAAGGCAGCCGTGGCGACGCTCGTGACCTCGCGCCCCCACTGCCGGGCGCGGTGCCAGAGCGAATGGTCGGGGTCGGTGGCCAGCACGTTGCGGCCGACCTGGAACACCAGCGGCAAGACCTCCTTGAGCGCGCTCGGGATCGCGCCTTCCTCGACGATGAAGCCCTCGGTGTACGGCTTGGTGTCGCGCAGGTCGATGACGCCGGTGATCGTCGGCCCCGGCTGGTTGTTCGGCCGGTTGGCCTTGCCGCGGCCGACGCCGTTGACCCGCGCGTCGCCGTTGTAGGCGAAGCCCATGAAGTCGCCGTTGCCGGAGAACTGATGGCCCACGAAGTCCGAGCATGGAAGGCCGCGCTGCTTGCTGCGCAGCAGGATCTCCGTCGAGCCCAGCGTGCCCGCCGAGAGCACGACCAGCTGCGCGCGCACGAACAGCTCGGGCGCGTCGTAGATGCCGCGATGGTGCCCCATCGGCACGTAGTACACGGCCCAGGCGTCGCCCTGCCGCGCGATCGCGCGCACCTCGATCCCGCAGAACATCTCGGCGCCGCGGTTGCGCGCGTCGGGCAGGTAGTTCTTGGTCAGCGTGTTCTTCGCGCCGACGTTGCAGCCGCTCATGCAATCGCCGCAGCCGCTGCACGACGGCTGGTGCACGCCGACGTGATTGAACCCATCCTTCAGATTGATGTTGATCGGTGCGCGATAGACGCGCGCGCCGGGGCCCGCGGCAGCCTTGAGCACATCGTATTTGGACAGCTTGCCATTCCAGCCGTCGGGCGTTCCGTGCTCCGGCTCGGGATACGCGACGGGCTTGAGCATCGCGCGCGCCTGCGCAAACCCTGCCGCGAGCCGCCCGCCACCGTCCTCGCGAATCGCCCGCGGCCAGCGCTCGCCCTGAAATACCTGCTTGTCGGGCTCGAGGCTGACATTGGCATTGATCAGCGAGGTGCCGCCGAGGCCGCAGCCCTGGATGACCGTGACCTCCGGATCGAAGTGGAAATGATACAGCCCGGTCCGATCGCCGCGCGGGTGCCCCGGCGTGTCGAGCGTGCATTGCGCGAACGCCTCGATCTCGCTGTCGGGGAACTCGCCGGTCGGGATCTCGTTGCCGCGCTCGAGCAGGCAGACCGAGAGCTCCGTGCCGTCGGGCCGCCGCGCGCGCGCGAGCCGGCTCGCAGCGATCGCGCCGCCGTATCCCGATCCGATGATCACCGCGTCGTACTGCGGTTTGAGCATCCATAATGGCGAAGACAGCTGAGGCATGCATCCCCCCGAGGCGTTACCGTTCAGCCCACATCACGCAGAACCCACCAGCTCGATTGTCTCGTAGCGGCGGGGCGTTGGCTACATGCCGCGACCGATTCTCGTCCGCGTACCCATCGGTGCGCTCGGGCAGCTCAGGTCGAGCGAAAGCCGATGCGCGCGTGCGTGCCGTCGCAGAACGGCTTGTTCGACGAGCCGCCGCAGCGGCACAGCCGGGCCGCGGTCACCCGATCGATCGTGCGGCCAGTGCCGCAGCAGATCTCGAGGTTGCCGGTCACCGCGAGCGGGCCGTCGGGCTCGGGGCGGATCTGCAGCCGTCCGCCGCGCGCCGCCAGCGGCTTGGACTCGCGGCTCGCCGGCTCGCCGGTGGCCGTGAACTTCGCCGCGTTGTGCGAGCCGTCGCAGAACGGCTTGTTCTTGCTCGCGCCGCACCGGCACAGGGTCGCGCGCAGGAGGCTGCCGTGTCCCGCGAGCTCGACATCGGCGCGCACGGCGTACGGGCCGTTCTCGCGCAGGCGCAGCTCGTTGACCTCGGGGACGGGCTCCTCCGGGCCACCGTCGAGCCGCTCGTAGGTGATCGCCCCCGACGGGCAGGTCTGCGCGATGTGCGCCAGCTCCTCGACGTGCATCTCGTCGGGGAACAGCCACGGGCCTTTGACATTGGCGAGGAACACGCGCGGCGCCCCGAGCACGCAGTGCCGCGAGTGAATGCAGCGCTTGCCCTCGAAGCGCAGGACCAGCTTCTCGCCGCGCGCCTCCTCGATCGCGCCCGGGGTGTACGCGGCCGGCGCGCGCAGCGGTGGCGCAGCCGTCGTCGCCGCCGGCCCGGCCTCTCCCGGCACCGCGACCATCGCCGACGGCGCGCGTTCGCTGGCCGCGAGCAGGCGGGCCGCGAGGTCCTCGAGCCGCGCCGCGATCGCGCCCTGACGTGCGTCGAGCGGCACGACGTGCGTGTGGATGCCGTTGGCCACCGCCGCGACGCCCTCGTGCAGCGCGCGCAGCGCAGCGCGCGGCTCGGGCAGCGGGTGCAGCGAGCGCGACATCGTGAACGTCATGCCGGCGCGGACCCTGGGATCCCGGGTGCTCGCCGGCAGCTCGGTGAGCAGCTCGGCGATCGGCGTCAGCGCGCGCATCCCCGACGTGGTCGCCTCGATCGCGAGCGCGCGCGCATCGCCGAGCAGCACCACCGGCGAGCACAGGACGCCCAGGCTGCGCAGCGTGAACGCATAGATCGCGTTGGCGACATCGAGCACGCTCGCCGCCGGCTCGGCGTCGACCCACACCAGGCCATCGGCGGTCGGCGGCGGCCGCATCACCGGGTTGTGCGCGACGTGCGCCGCGGGCGCGAACGTCGGATCCTCGGCGAGCACGCGCTCGAGCTCGTTGCGGATCGCCGAGAACCGGCTGAAGTGCGAGTGGCCCGGGCAGCGCGGCGCGCCCTCGCCCTGGGTGACGATCGTATCGATCGCGAGCGACGCGGTCTCGAGGTCGACCACCTCGGTCACGCCCGGCAGGCCGATCATCGACGAGCTCAGCTGCAGCCGCGGGTCGCCGGAGAACACGCGCGCCGACCCGAGCTGCTCGACCAGGTGCGCGAAGCCGTCGCGGATCCAGCGGTAGAGGTCGCCCAGGGTGGCGTAATCCTGCCCGCTTGGCACGAGGCGGCCGCTGTGCCCGGTCCGCGCATAGGCCCGATGCGCGAATCCGCTGCCCTCGCGCTCGATCACGTCGTCGGGCCGCTCGAGGTACACGAAGTGCTGCATCGTCGCGAGCGAGAACGGCGCCAGCGAGACCACGATGCCCGCCGGGTGCGCGCCGGCCCCGACCGGGAAGTTCGGGCGCAAGAGGTGCGGCGCCGCGCCGATCGCATTCAACAGATTGGACACCAGCGCCAGGTGCACCATCTCGTCGCGCGCGATGTCCGATATCTCGGCGCGCCAGCGGGCGATCGCCGCCTGGTGCCGCGGATAGCGCTCCTCGCAGCGCTGCCCGATGCTGAACGCGGTGTACAGATAGCAGCACATGAGGCCGTGCTCGAGCTCGGCAGCCTCGCTCAGCGCATACGCGAGGCTCTCGCGATGCTCGACCCTGATCATTGCTTCGCTCAAGCGGCCCTCCGCGCGGACGTACCGCGAGCGGGCAGATTACCTCAGCGTCTCGGCGCTGACATCCGCCGTTCGGTCAGGCTGCAGCCGGTTCACTTCACCATCGTCACCTGCGTGTAGACCACCTGCCAGCGCCCGTCCCGCAGCTGGAAGATGTCGGCGTAGCGGATGTGCTCGGCGAACGGCTCGCCGTTCTCGGTGCCCTTGAGCGTCGCCTCGCCGCCGATGATCACCGCGGTGTCGGCCAGCTTGATCGCGACCGGGTGCTCGATGACGAACGGCTCCAGCTTCGTCTTCGGGTCGGTGAACGCGGCGATGAACGCGTTGCGGTCGGAGACCACGCCGGCGCCGCGCACGAACACGAAGTCGTTCGCGAGGTAGCGCTCGATCGTCTTGCGATCGCCGTGCAGCTGCGCCTGGTCGAACTCCGCCGCGGCCGCCCTGACCGCGGGGATCGGGTCCACCGTCGGGCTGGCGACGTACGCCTCCGGGTGACAGCCGACGAGCGAGACCAGCGCGAGAGCAGCGATACGCATGCCCGAACGCTAGGCGCGCTCGGCCGCTCCCGCTTCCAGAAAGCTGCGCACCCAGGCCCGATCCGTGCTCGCCAGCTCGGCGCGCACCTGGCGCGGCGCGACGCCGATCAGCCGCGACAGCGTATCCGTCAGGTGCGCATGGCTCGCGAACCCGAGCTCGAGCGCGAGCCGCGCGAGATCGGTGTGGCCGGCCGCGAGGCGATGCAGCGCGGCCGCGACGCGCAGCTGCAGCCGATACCGGCGCAAGGTCGTCCCGGTCTCGGCGCGGAACGCATGCATCAGGTGGCACGGCGAGCAGCCGACCTCGGCCGCCAGCGCCGACACCGAGCGGTTCACGGAGGGCTCGTCGTTGAGCAGCTCCACGGCTGCCTGCGCGATCGCGCGGCGGCCGATGCGCGTGGTGCGGCGCGCCCGACCACCGACGGTGGTCCGCACCAGATCGAGCGCCGCCTCCTCGCACGCGAGCGCATCGCCGCGCCACCGCCGGACGAGCGCGAGGAACCCCGCGTACGCCGCCTGCACGTGCGGCGACAACCGGAGCTCGACATCCTGATGCGGCCGCAGGTGCCCGACCGCCTCGGCGGCCAGCTCGCCGTCGAGCTCGAGCACCGTGCAGTCATCGCCGGCGTCGCCGGGATGGCTCACGCGGTACTCGCTGCCCTCCCACGACACCAGCGCGGTGCACGCATCGGCGATGTAGTGCCGCGCGTCGACGTGCATTCCGAACACGCCCTGGCGCACGAACACGACATGCGTCGACTCGCCACCGCGCGGGGCGCCCTTGCCCGAGCGCGCGGCCCGGCACGCGATGTCGTGGACCGTCATCCTGGGTGTGACGCACAGCGCGCGAACGGTGGCCATCCACCTACAGCGTAGCCTTTCGCCCCGCAGGAAGCGAATGGGGCATGCGCGGGGTCGGCCGCGCACGAGCTCCGCTTGCCGCCACCAAACGCTTTGAGTACCAACGAAGTTGCGCTAAGCAATCAGCGAGCAGCGGCCGTGTTTCTCTCGCGCGTCATCCGGCCTGTGATCGATCGCAGTGTGTGGGGGTATCGCCACACCTACCGCACGTGGCTCGCCACCAAGCAGCGCCTCGCACCCAACGAGTGGCAGCGCCTGTTTGCCCTCACGATCCTCATCGGCGGCGTCTGCGGGCTCGCCGCGGTCGCGTTCCACCTCGCGATCGATCTGGTCGCCCGGGCAACGATCGACCGAGCGATGGCCGCGACCGGCTCGGCCTGGATCGCGTGGACGCTCTGCATCCCGGCCGCGGGTGGCCTTGCGGCCGGCGTCCTGCTCTACCGCGTGGTGCCCGCGGCGCGCGGCAGCGGCATCCCCCAGGTCAAGGTCGCCTACGCGGCCCACGGCGGCCGCCTCCGGCTGCGCGACTCGATCGGCAAGTTCGCGATCGGCGTCCTGCAGATCGGCACCGGCTCGTCGCTGGGCCGCGAGGGGCCGACCGTCCAGATCTGCGCCGGGGTCGCGAGCGGCCTGGGCCGGCTCGCCGGCGTGTCGCAGCGCAACCTGCGGCGACTCATGCCCGTCGGTGCCGCCGCCGGAATCGCCGCCGCGTTCAACGCCCCGATCGCCGCGGTCACGTTCACGATCGAGGAGATCGTCGGCACGCTCGACCAGACGCTGCTGTCGGGTGTGATCGTCGCGGCCGCCCTGGCCGCGGCGGTCGAGCGCGTCATCCTCGGCGGTCACCCGGTGTTCGATGTCCCCGCGAGCCATGGCCTCGAGTCGGCGTCCTCGCTGCTGCTGTATGCCGTGCTCGGCCTCGCCGCCGCCGTGGTGTCGGTCGCGTTCAGCGAGTCCTTGCTCGGCGTGCGGCGCTGGTTCGCGCGCCTGCCGGTGGTGCCGCGCTGGGTCCAGCCCGCGCTCGGCGGCGTCGTCACCGGGGCGCTCGCCACGGTGTTCCTCGGCGTGCTCGGGGTCGGCGGCATCACCGGCGGCGGCTACGCCGTGCTCAACGACGCGCTCGCCGGCAAGCTGGCTTTCGGCGCGCTGCTCTCCCTCATGCTGGGAAAGCTCGTCGCCACGGTCGCGTCTTACTCGAGCGGCGGCGCCGGCGGCATCTTCGCGCCCTCGCTGTTCCTCGGCGGCACGCTGGGCGGCGCGATCGGCTACCTCGATATCGCCGTGTTCGGTCATCCGCAGAGCCAGGTCGCCTCGTTCGCGCTGGTCGGCATGGGCGCCGTGTTCGCCGGTGTGGTCCGCGCACCGATCACCTCGGTCCTCATCATCATCGAGATGACCAACGGCTACTCGCTGATCCTGCCGCTGATGATCGCGAACATGTCCGCCTACGGTCTGGCGCGCCGCCTGCGTCCGCTGCCGATCTATGAAGCGCTCCTCGCGCAGGATGGCATCCAGCTGAACCATCACGCCGCGGAGTCGGACCCGATCGATGCGCTCGCGGTCGATCAGATCGACGCGCTCGATCGCGACTTCGTCTCGTTCCAGCCCAGCCTGCCGGCGCGGTCGCTGCTCGCCG
The DNA here is from genome assembly GCA_035472155.1 of Kofleriaceae bacterium. Lineage (GTDB taxonomy): Bacteria > Myxococcota_A > Polyangia > Haliangiales > Haliangiaceae > JABFXX01. The sequence continues at coordinate 1,262 of DATIPJ010000583.1, read as the reverse complement.
ATTCGGCCGGCGCCGGCCGCCAGGAGCTGTTCCCGGTGCTCGGCGCCGACGACGTTCTCGTCGGTATGATCTCGCTCGAGGACCTCACCACCCTCGCGGAGGAGCCGCAGCTCCAGGACGGGCTGGTCAACGCGGCCGACCTGATGCGGCCCCCGATCGCGCTGCGCGAGGGCGACAGCCTGCGCGTCGCCTACGACCGCCTGATGTCCACCGGATTCCGCGAGCTGCCGGTGATCGATGGCGCCGGCCACGTCATCGGCCTGCTCAACGAGGTGGCCATCGCGCACGCGTACCTCCGGGCCCGCCGGGCGCGTTCAGCGGGTCGTCCGGCTCATCCGGCCGAGCCTCGCCCGCCCGCGCCACCCCCGTAGCGGTCGCCGCGGCGTCGGTCTCCGTCCGTCGCTGCGTGGCCGCCGCGCGTGAGGAGCGACTGTGTGTAACCGGATCACGCGAGCCGCGTAGTCGGGCCACGCACGGCAATGCGCCGAGCCTCGGGGCTTGGCCGCGACCGTGTCGCTGCCTGGGTGTTCCGGGCGGGATTCACGTTGGGAGGAACCATGCATCTCGATCGTTCGTTCAAAATCACATCGCTGTTGTTCGTCGGTCTCGCCGAGCTGTCGGGCACCGCGCTCGCGCACCCTGGTAGCGGCGCGCAGGTCTGCACGCTCGCGTCGCCGGCCGCCGGCCAGCCGGGCACCGTGATCTGCAAGAGCACGCTCACCGGCGCCACCACGCAGAGCATGCCCGTCGGCAACACCGTCGTCGGCTCCGGCGGCATCGGCGGCGCGCTCAGCCACCGCGGCGACTCGGTGCTGGTCACCAACGTCGCCGGCGGCGCCATCCTGTTCGACGAGGCCGGCGGCCGCCTCGTCCACCCGCAGCACCTGCACACCGGCGGCGAGGACTCGCTCTCGGGCGCGATCGGGCCCGGAGGCGCGTACGTCGTCACCAAGACGCGCCTCCTGTTCTTCCCGCGCGGCCGTGGCGCCGCGACGAGCACGGCCGATCTGATGATCGGCGACGGCTCGGCGGCGCAGGTCACGCTCGCCGGCGGCTATGCGTACGTGTCGGAGAAGTCCGGCTCGCTCGAGGCGTTCGCGCTCGGCTACGACGGCGGCCTCGCGGGCAAGGCGACCGCGGTCGACGGTATCCCGGCCGGAACGATCGTCGGCATCACCGGGCTCGAGGATCTGGTGGTCTCGCCGGTCGCGCATCTGGCGAGCAACGCGAACCAGGCGGCCGTGCCGGTGACGAGCGGCGAG
>DATIPJ010000582.1:0-7577 GCA_035472155.1 Kofleriaceae bacterium | reverse complement strand
CACCAACCTCGGCGTGACGATCCTGTCCGCCGACGAGCGCGGCGCACCGCGCCTGATCCGCGCGATCATTCCGCGCGCCGGCCTTCGCGGCGCCACGCCAGAGGTCGCCGCGCGCGATCACGTGGCGGCACTCGCCTCGCTCTGGGTCCAGCGCGCCACCCCGATGCCGCTGACCGAGACCGGCACCCAGCGTCTGCGCAACGGCGCCTGCCTCGTGCAGCTCGCGCAGGCCGTCGACGGTGTGCTCGTCGATCGGGGCGACCTCCGCGTGCTGATGCACGCCGACGGCTCGTTCGCGGCGGCGTCGGGCACGCTGCTGCCCGCGGCCACCGCCCCGGCATTCGTGTCCTCGCCGCGCGACGCGGTCCAGCACGCGCTCGACCGCCAGTTCGGCAGCGCGCGGAGCCAGCTCGCGATCAACGAAGGCGCCGAGGCCGGCGGCTGGCGCACGATGGAGATCGCGTCCACGCCGCAGCTGCAGATCGACGAGGCGCGCGCCCGCCGCGTGCTGACGCAGGACGGCGACCAGCTCAAGGCGGCGTGGGAGCTCGAGGTGCTCGGGCAAGCCGCGCCCGACCCGCTGAGCGAGTCCCAGGCGCCGATCCAGTCGGCGTACAGCTACCTGGTCTCCGACGGTGACGGCGCGATCCTCCGCGCGACCAACCTCGAGGCCAACGACGCGTTCGTGTACCGCGTCTACGCCGAGACCAACGGCAACCGCCGGCCGCTCGACGGCCCCCTGGAGAGCTTCGCGCCGCACCCGACCGGCGTGCCCGACGGCTCCGGCCCCGGGCTCATTCCGTCGAACCTCGTCGTGATGGAGGCGTTCAACGGCCCGCACGACCCGTGGCTGCCGACCGACGCGACCGCCGCCACCGGCAACAACGCCGAGGCGTTCGGTGACTTCGACGGCAACAGCGCGTTCTCCGCGGGCGACATCCGGCCCGAGGTCCGCGCCGGCCGCGTCCTCAACTTCACCTATAACCACGAGCTCGAGCCGCTCGCCACGCCCGATCAGTCCAAGGCGGGCGCGGTCAACTCGTTCTTCGTCGTCAACTGGATGCACGACTGGTGGTACGACTCGGGCTTCACCGAGGCGACGCGCAACGGCCAGCTCGACAACCTCGGGCGCGGCGGCGTCGCCAACGACCGCCTGCTGATCGCCGCCCAGGCCGGCGCGAACGTCGGCTCGCGCAACAACGCGTCGATGGCCACGCCCGCCGACGGCGCGCGGCCGCGCATGCGCATGTTCCTGTGGAGCGCGGGTGCCGATCCGCAGCTCACCGGCCCCGCCGGCGTCATCACCAGCGACACGTTCTCGGCCGGACCGCGCACGTTCAGCGTCACCGGCGACCTCGTGATCGGCATCGACGCCACCGCGCCAACCGACGACGGCTGCCAGGCGATGGGCAACGTCGCCGGCAAGATCGCGTTCGTCACCTACGCCGCGCAGTGCAACTCGCAGGTCACCGTCAACAATGCCAAGGCGGCCGGCGCGGTCGCCGTGCTGCTCATGGACGGCGAGCTCGACATCCCGCGCGCGTTCGGTGGCAGCGCGGCCGCCAACCTGCCGGGCCTCGTCGTCGGCAAGTCCGACGGCCTTGCGCTCCGCGCGGCGCTCGCCGCCGGCCCGGTCACGCTCACCCTCCAGAGCACCGCGCGCGGCCCCGAGCGCGATGGCGATCTCGACAACGGCGTGGTGGCCCACGAGTGGGGCCATTATCTGCACCATCGCCTCGCCAACTGCGGCAACTCGCAGCAGTGCGCCGGCATGAGCGAAGGCTGGGGCGACTTCAACGCGCTGATGCTGATGCTGCAAGAGGGCGACAATCGCAACGGCGTCTACGCGATGGCGCCCTACGCGCTCGACGACGGCACGCCGAACACCGCCTACTTCGGCATCCGCCGCTTCCCGTACAGCCGCGACCGGACCAAGAACGATCTCAGCTTCCGCCACATCGGCGACGAGAACCCGCTGCCGACGACCACGCCCGGCTTCCCGGGCGGCGCCAACAGCGAGGTCCACAACACCGGCGAGATCTGGGCCAGCATGATGTGGGAGGCGCTCAACGTCCTCGCCGACGAGCACGGCGTCACGGTCGCGCGCCGCCGGATGTCGGACTACGTGGTCGCGGGCCTCTTGCTGGCGCCGACCAACGCCACGTTCACCGAGCAGCGCGACGCGATCCTCGCCGGTGCGAGCGCGCTCGACACCGACGACATGCTGCTGATGGCGGCGGCCTTCGCGGGCCGCGGCATGGGCTCGTGCGCGGTGTCGCCGCTGCGCACCTCGGCGACCAACGCGGGCGTCGTCGAGAGTGGCACGATCGCCGCCAAGCTGTCGACGGGAACGGCGACGGTCAAGGACGACGGCACCAGGTCCGACAAGGACGGCATCCTCGAGCCCAACGAGCAGGGCTCGATCCACCTGCCCGTCGTCAACGGCGGCGTCCTGGCCGCCGAGAACGTCGTGCTCACCGCGACCAGCTCGGTGCCCGGCGTCCAGATCGGCGCGCCGCGGGCGGTCGCCCTCCTGCCGCGGTTCTCGAGCAGCGAGCTGACCATCCCGGTGACCGTGGCAGCCTCGGTTCCGGTCGGCACCGCCGTCACCTTCACGCTGCACGTCGCGGCCGAGAACACCTGCGTGCGCGCCGGTCTCGACGTGACGTTCAGCGCGACGATCGGCGCCGCCGGGCTGACCAACGTCGCCAGCATTGCGGCGACGCGCGCCGGGGGCGCATCGATCGCGGAGGCGCCCGCCACGAGCCTGCGCGACTTCGACAGCAACGTCTGCATCGCCCAGGACACGCCGTAACGATCCCAGACCCGGAGCGGTTTGTTCTTGACGTTCCGCGCGCGAGCCATTATGGATTTGGCTCCACAAAGGAGGCTCCCATGCGTGTCACTTCATTGATGTCATCAAGCCTCCGCTCCATCGTCCGGTCGATCGTCCGCTAGGGACGAGCAGGTGCCGCAAGACGGCACCGTGGTGTAGCCGGCGCGTGTTCGCACGCGCTGGTGCTGCAGCTCGCCGTTCCGGTGAGGCCGCCGAGGCTTCCAACACCGTAACGATCCGCGCGCGGAGCGATCCGCCGCATGGAGCTGCATGAGCGCAATGTTCGGACGAGCGCAAGGGGACCTTGCGCGCACGCGAATGGTCATTGGTGACCATATCGAGACCTCAGGAAATGCTGATTGCCTTCGGGCGGCAGCAAAGCTGTTTGATTGGGAATGCGGATTTCTGGATGACCGCGACGACAGCGTCGACCTCCGGAGCCTCTCCAGATCTGGAGTGCCGATCCTTGCAATCGAGAACGCCGGCGGGGCGGAAGATCTGTTTCGGTATCGCCCTCCCCCACCGCCGTTCGCCGTGGTGGTGGGCAACGAGCGATACGGGCTGTCTCACCAGGTGCTGCGGCTCGCCGATCGCGTGCTGCAGATTCCGGTGGGATCGGTGCACATCAATACCGTGAACGTCGCCGCGGCGGCCGGCATCGCGATGCATCAGCTGTCGCATGCAGGCGCGAGCCGGCTCGGTGCCCGCGGCGGCGGCGGTGCGCGACCCGCGCTGCTGCTCACCGGGACCACCGATGCGATCGAGCTGGGAAGCGCGATTCGCTCGGCGGCGTGCTTCGGCTGGTCGCGGCTGTTCCTCGACGACACGCGCCGCACCTGGTTCGCGGCGGATCGCGTGACGCGCTCGCTGGCCCGAGGCGCGTCGCGCGGCGCGCGAAACCCGATCCGCGTGTTCCCCATGCACGCGCACAGCTTGTTCGACGACGTGTGCGTGATCACCGCGCACGGTGATGGCGTGCCGCTGCGCCGGGCCGGCCTGGCGCGCGGGCCCGGGCAGCTCGTCGTCATCCCGGATCCCGAGGCGGAGCTCGACGAGGCGAGCCTTCTGCGGCTGGGCCGGCGCATGCGCCGCGTGCGGCTCGAGGTCGAGCCCGGCCAGCCATGCCCCTACCGGCTCATGGCCTCGATCGCGATCGCGGAGATCGCGCGCCAGGCCGGCGGCCTGCGAACGGTCGCGAGCGCCTAGCGTGGGGTCATCGCATCGCCTGAAGGCGCCAGTAGACGATCGATCGCCACAGCCACTCGGCAGGGCCGAACCGGAACCAGCGCAGCCAGAGGTGCGCGATCGCGATCTGGACCGCGAAGATCGCCAGGCCCAGGGCGATCGTGGGCGCCGGCGGCGGGGTGTGCCAGTCGAGGCCCCAGCCATAGAACAGCGAGGTGCAGATCAGGCTCTGCATCAGGTACGTCGTGAGCGGCATGCGGCCGACCGGTGCGATGACGAGCAGGAGGCGGCGCCACATCGGCCGCTGCATCAGCAGGACGACGATCGCGACGTACATCGCGACCTGCGCGAGCAGCGTCAGCTGGGTGACGATCGCATCGGCCATGGCGATCGGCAGCCCGTGTGCCGACGGATGGAACACGCCCAGGATCTCGAGGGCCTCGACCGCCAGCCCGAACGCCGTGCCGATCACGCCTCCGACGAGCAGCTTGCGAAACAGCGCGAGATGATCGGCGCCGTCGCGATCGAACCAGTGGCGCGCACCGGCGACGAAGCCGAGCAGGAAGCGGCCGAGCAGCCACGGCAGGTACCAGGCGACGCCGCCGCCGAAGGTCCAGAGCAGGGCGAGCATCGCGTGGGCATGCATGATCGCGATCCGGTCGCCGCTGTGCACCGCGGCCGCGTAGTCGTCGATGTACGCGCCGCGCGGCCGGTCGAACAGGAGGCCGTGCAGCCACGGCGCGACCTGCGGAATCGCATAGACGGCCGCGGGGATGATCGTGAGTGCGGCGGCGGCGATCAGCCGCGTGCGATCGCTGGCGCGCACGAACGCGAGCAGGAAGAACGCGGTCAGCGCGTAGCCCCAGGTCACGTCGACCCACGACAGCGCGAGCACATGGAACCAGCCGATGACGAGCAGCGCGAACAGCCGCCGCAGATAGATCGGCATGACGTCCTCGCCGCGCTCGCGGGCGCGCACCAGCTGGACCGCGAACCCGAAGCCGAACAGGAACGTCAAGAGCGTCTGCGCACGGCTGTGGACGAACAGCGCCATGAACCAGCGCGCGACCAGGTCGGCGGTGCCGTTCGCTGGCTCGCCGTGCAGGGTGAACCGGAGGCTGTACAGCGTGTACAGGTTCGCGATCAGGACACCCAGCATCGCAAACCCACGCAGGACATCGAGTGTCGCGACCCGCTCGCGCGGCTGGACCGGCGTCAGCTCCCCCACGCCCGGAGCGTACCAGGGACCTACCAGGACAGAGACCGGACTGATCGTTTGCCTGAAGATTGCCGGTCACCGGGCCGTGCGCTACGACTGGACGCCGTGACGATCCAGATCGGGCTCGATCTCGGCGGCTCGAACCTGCGCGCGGCGGCGTTCGGCGACGACGCCACGCCGCTGGTCAGCCACCGCGAGGCAGTCGGCGAGGACCGCGCGCCGGCCGCCGTCGTCGAGCGGGTCGCGCGCACGATCGAGCGGCTCACCGGCAGCGCCGAAGGCCCGATCGCCGTCGGCGTGGGGGTCGCCGCCCTGCTCCGCGACCGGCGCGGCACGGTGGCCAACTCGCCGCACCTGCGCTGGCGCGACGTCCCGTTCGGAGAGCTGCTCCGCCGCCGCCTCGACGCGCGTTACCGGCTCGGCGTCTACAATGATATGAACGCGATCACGTGGGGCGAGGCGGTGGCAGGGGCGGCGCGCGGCTGCCGCGACGTGCTCGCGGTGTACGTCGGGACCGGCATCGGCGGCGGGCTCATCGTCGGCGGCCAGCTCGCCGAGGGCGCGAGCAACTGCGCCGGCGAGATCGGGCACACCAAGGTCCGCTGGGACGAGGACGCGGCCCCGTGCATGTGCGGAGGGCGCGGCTGCGTCGAGGCCTACGTCGGTGGCCGGTACCTGGCCGAGCGCTTCCGCCGCGAGCTCGGCAGCAAGCGGGTGCATAGCAGCGCGCTCGAGCGCGCTGGCGGCTCGATCGAGGCGGTCACGCCCGCCCACGTCGACGCCGCCGCGCTCGACGGCGACCCGTGGGCGCTCGGGCTGTGGACCGAGGTCGCCGCGCTGCTCGCGGTGGCGCTCGGCAATGCGCTCACCGTCCTCAACGCCGAGCGGCTGATCCTCGGCGGAGGCGTGCTCGACCGCACCCCCGGCCTGCGCGCGATGACCGAGATCGACCTGACCCTGGTAGCGCCGGCGGCCAGCCTCGAGCCACTGACGATCGCGGTCGCCGAGCTCGGCGATGACGCAGGGCTCGTCGGCGCGGCCCGGCTCGCGCGCGACGGCGTGTCGATCCTCGAATAGCCCGACTGCGCAGACTTGCAATGTCGGGGGACGCTGGATAGGGTCGCTGGCTCAGCTTCCCTGGAGGACGCCATGAAGACACTGGTCCGGCTACTCGCATGTATTTGTATCGCCGGGAGCGTTGCCGGATCTGGCACGGTGGCGCACGCGGAAACTCGCTTTGTGCTCGTCAGCCACGCCCCGGATTCGGACTCGTGGTGGAACACGATCAAGAACGCCATCAAGCAAGCGGGCGAGGATTTCGGAGTCACCGTCGACTATCGCAATCCGCCCAGCGGCGATCTGGCCGACATGGCCCGCATCATCGAGCAGGCCGCCGCGCGCAACTACGCTGGTGTGATCACCTCGATCGCCGACATCGACGTCCTCAAGAAGCCGATCGCCCAGGTGATCGCCAAGAAGATTCCGCTGATCACGATCAACTCGGGCACCACGGCGCAGAGCGAGCAGCTCGGCGCGATCATGCACGTCGGGCAGCCCGAGTACGACGCCGGCAAGGCCGCGGGCGAGCGCGCCAAGGCCGCCGGCGCCAAGTCGTTCCTGTGCGTGAATCACTACGCCACCAACCCCGCGTCGTTCGAGCGCTGCAAGGGCTTCGGCGACGCGCTCGGCGCCGACTACAAGGCCTCGACGATCGACACGGGCGACGACCCGACCACCGTCGAGAGCAAGGTCAGCGCGTACCTGCGCAAGAACCCGACGACGGGCGCGGTCCTCACGCTGGGCCCGAGCTCGGCGCATCCGACGCTCAAGGCGATCGCCAAGCTCGGGCTCAAGGGCAAGATCTTCATGGCGACCTTCGATCTCTCGCCGGAGATCTCGGCCGGCATCAAGGACGGCACGGTCGCATTCGCGATCGACCAGCAGCCCTATCTGCAGGGCTATATCCCGGTGGCCGTGCTCGCGATCATGAAGCAGCAGAATACGCACGACCTCGCCAAGGTGATGGCGGCGCTCAAGGCGAACCCGAAGGCCAAGGCGCGGTTCGAGGCGTACGGCCTGGTGCCGGTCTACGGCGCGCGCCACATCAGCTCGGGCCCTGGCTTCGTGACCAAGGACAACATCGGCAAGGTCGAGAAGCTCGCCGGGCAATACCGCTGAGCTGATGTCCGACGACCCCGTGCGCACGGTCTTTCCCTCGTCCGGGGGCTGGCGGCGGGTCATGGGCCGCCCCGAGGCGGCCGCGATCGCCGGCACCGCCCTGGTGTTCGCGATCTTCGGAGCGACCGCCGGCGGCTCGGGCATGTTCGCCCTCGATGG